>JANLFS010000087.1 GCA_024655925.1 Bacillota bacterium
TTTTGTCCGATTCAGTGCACACGCTGTTTGGTTTTCAAGGAACATCCGCCGCCTCTGCCGCATCACTGCCTCATCGGCGGCAAAATGTATACTACCATAGGGCTTTATCCTTGTCAAGCGTTTTTCAACAGCCAAATCGCGCGAAGTCCAGCTCAACCGCGCAGTAGTCACTTCCGCACAGTCGGCCGTGGGTAAGTCACATCCTCATCTCGGATAGGTCCATGATTACGGATCCCACCATGAAGAGGTTTCTCGTTCGGGACGGGTAGCGCAGCTCAGCCAGGTGTTACGCTCTACTTTCGCCCCCGCCCCAGTGTTGCCCGCACCTGCCGCGCGCCCGCCACGCATGTGCAACGACACCGCCAGGTCGTGGCACTCACATCGTATGCCCGATCCTAGTGATCGCGAAATCCGCGCATCCTAAGGACTCCGCTCGGGTGAGGCGGCCGGACGATACCTCAATCACCTCTCGGTAGATCTGCTCACCTACCTCGGGCACGGTCATGAGGCCGTCCACGATGGTGCCGGCGTTGAGATCGAGGTTGTCACGCATCCGATCGAAGGTCGCGGTGTTCCCGCATACCTTTATGACCGGAGCGATCGGGCACCCAGTCACCGCTCCCAGGCCGGTGGTGAACACACAGATCTGCGCGCCTCCAGCGACCATGCCAGTGATGGACTCAATGTCCTGGCCTGGAGTATCCATAACCACCAGCCCCCTGCTTGTAGGGCGCTCGGCGTAATCCAGAACCTCCATGATCTGAGTCGTCCCTGCCTTGTAAATGCAGCCGAGCGATTTCTCCTCAATAGTGGTGAGCCCGCCTTCGATATTGCCCGGAGTGGGATTGGCCCCTCGGATGTCCACACCCATCCGCATCGCTTCTTGTTCCATTCTTCTCACGATGTGTAGGAGCCGTTCCGCTACCTTGGGACTTGCGCACCTCTTCGCGAGTAGATGCTCTGCCCCTATTAGCTCGGACGTCTCGGACAGTATCGCCGTGCCGCCCGCAGCTACGAGGAGATCAGTGGCCACCCCGGTCGCCGGGTTTGCGGAAACCCCTGAGGATGCATCAGACGCGCCGCACTCAAGGGCCAGGATGAGTTCGTGGACGCCGCATTCTTCACGCCTCGCCTCGGACGTCTCCCTCACGAACCTGGACGCCACAACCACGCCGGCCTCAGCCGCCTTTACAGTTCCGCCAGCCTTTTGGATGATGATGAGCTCCACTGGCTTTCCGGTCTTCGCGATCTCTTCCGCGAGAACCTCGGCACGGCCGGTCTCGCAGCCGAGCCCGACAACCAAGACCGCAGCCACGTTCGGGTTGCTTCCGAACCCTACTAGCGTGCGCCGGGTCTGCTCCGCGTCCGCGCCCAATTGCGCGCAGCCGTGCTGGTGCGTAAGGGGAACAACCCCGGGGACGGCGGCGGCTATCCGCCGGACGGTGTCATTTGCGCATACCGCCGACGCCATGACCAAGACGTGGTTCCTGACCCCGACCGAGCCGTTGGGCCTCCGGTATCCCCAGAACACATCTCTCGTTCCACGCAGCTCCACCTCACCATTCACCCCTGCCGCCGCACGGGTTCTGACACCCGCGGCCCGGAACTGCCCTGTCCTGATCTGGCTTCGCAGCGTGCTCCGGGAGGTCTCCGCGGCCCCGCTTGCCCGACACGTTGTGAACATGCACGTGGGCGCCTCGGGGGATGGGAGCGGTCGCGGTGCCTATTACTTCTCCATACTTGATGATATCGCCTTCAGCCGGGATGTCATCTGTAGCCACCTTATGGCCGTAAGGGATGTCCTCAAGGGCCACGAACTCTTCGCGGCCCGCTCGAGAGGGCACGGCCTCCAATACAGAGCCTGCCGGGACGACGACCAGGGCCGTGGCTACGTTGTCTCTTTCGTTCAACAAGATAACCCTGTGAGTTCTGTCCACCATTAGCCGCTAGCCTCCGAAAGTAGTTCAGCTGCCCGTCTTACCTCAATGAACTCCTGTATACTTCTTGATTCCGTAGGTGAACACCTCCAAAGCGAGGGCCGCGCGGTGACCGGCGGAACCAGAACCAGTGAACGTTCATATACGGCACGCGCAAGCGGCGACCTACCCGACCCTCTGGGGGCGTCTTGCGGTCGCCGCTACTCTCAATTGCGCGAAACTCGACAGAATCACTTCTCCCGGAGAACGTCCCTCACGATTCGGAGGAAATCGTCCTCGGAAAGAAGACTCTTCATCACCCTGCCCAGGGACTTAACACGTTCCACAATGATGTCCACTTGCTCGTCGGTTGCCTTGACACCGTGCTTCTCCAGGTATTGCAGAACCGTCACTTTTCCGCTGCCCTTTCCGAGCACGAAGCGGACGGAGCTCTGTCCGACCATCTCCGATGTATATGGAGTCATGACCGGCTTGAAGCCCTTCTTGTTCATCTCGCTTATCACGTGGGTCACAACCCCGGACTCGATATCGAACAGATGCTGGCCCACAATGGGCTTGTTCTTCGCCAGGCGGAACTTGGATATCTCCTCCACTGCCTTGCTCACGTACATGATCTTGGAGAGATCGAGCCCAGTGTCTATTCCCCAGAGACACTCGAGGGCCATGGCTACCTCCTCCGTGGCCACGTTCCCCGTCCTCTCCCCGATACCGTTGATCGCCGTATGAACCCCGTCCGCTCCTCCGAGGACTGCGCCGAGGACTGCACCGACTGCCATGCCGAAGTCGTTGTGCACGTGGAACTCCAGCTTCATTCCAGGGAACATCCGGCGGAACTCTTCGAACGTCTCCTGGACGGCGGCCGGCGTCGCAACCCCGAGCGTGTCCACCAAGGTCAACGCATCGGGTCTTGCCTGATCCACGACAGCCTTGTACACCTTCTTTGAGAATTCAAGGGGAGCTCGGAAGAAGTCCCACCCCATGAAGGTCGTGTGCAGCCCATTAGCTTTGGCCATGCTCACCGCGGATACCAGGCGATCGATGACCTTTTCCTCTGTAAGGTCATAACCCCACCGACACATATAAGGGTTCACGGTGTGTTCCACCACTATGGCCCTGACACCACAGTCAAGAGACGCGTTGATGTCGTCCTTGTGGGCGCGGGCGAATGCCACGATCTCGGACTTGAGGTTCATGTTGACGAGCTTCTTGATGCCAGCGGCGATATCGTCCGAGACGATGGGCATGCCGGCTTCGATCCGCTGGACGCCTAGCTCAGAAAGGGCCTCCGCGATGACGATTCTCTCATCGGCCTTGAAGGCCACCCCAGGCGTCTGCTCGCCGTCCCGCAAGGTCACATCGTGGAAGTACACTTTGGCAGGCAACTTCGCGGTTATCGCCGGCGAGTAGTTGTGGGGAGATGTCCAGAATCTATCGTTGTCGAACCACGGTTTGCCCTTCAGTTGTTCCAGAGTCCATTCATCCATAGTTCTCTAAGACTCCCTCCACTGCCATTTCGATTTCGAGCCTCCGCAGGGGCCATGGCGCCTAGAACACTACGCCCAAGACGTGCGCCCTATTGGGGGCTTGCGCCCGGTGGGTCTACCAGACAGTCTGAACCTTGAGCAGGGGCGGTGCGGGCAGATGCTCGAGGACCTTGCCACGAATTGACTCAAAGCTCGCCAGTCCCTTGGCTTCCGCATACGCCTCCAAGTCCGCCAGTATCTTGAGGGACGCGTCAGGGTCCCTATACACTGCGGCGCATATGCCTGCGGCTGATGCGCCAGCCATAATTGCCTGCACAATGTCGTCCCCAGTCGTAAGTCCTCCCGTGGGGATCAAAGGGACCTTCGTGAGATTGGCCAGGTAGGCCGTGTGGAAAACCGTGCTCGGCCTGACCGGACCGGTAACCATCGGGGAGATGGGGATCTTCTTCTCCATCATAAGCCGGACGTTGCCGGGCAGAAGAGGTTCACCTGTATCAGTGTCAATGACTAAGCAGGGCATCCTGCCTCCCACGTAGGAATAGGCGTCCGGGGGACAAGTTTGGTCCAGAGCCTTTATGTACTCTTCGTTCAGAAGACGGCCCAAGGGTGCCTTGATCCAGACTGGACTGTTGACTCGGCGCCTGACCTCCGCGATCACCGACGCCGCGCGTTCAGAGGTCTCGGCCCAGTACTTCCCGAGTTGACTGTACTCAGGTCCGAGATGTGGGCCTGTGGACGGACACGCCATATCGATCTCAATCAGGTGCGCCCCAGCTTCACTTAGCTTGGCGGCATTGTCACCTATCTCTTCCACAGATCCGCCTGACACACTTCCCACAACCAGGCAACGCTCAGCGTCAGCGAGTCCCCTCGAAGCCGCGATGGCCTCAGCCATCTTGTCCACACCTGGGTTCTTCAGAGCCTCGGCACCGCTTAGCATAGTCTTGTGTTCGGGGTCGTACCAGAAGATACGCGGCAACGGGGCACCAGCCAGAGCCTTGGCAGTCACGGTCTTGCATACCACCGCTCCAAACCCCTTGGTTATGTGTTTCTTGATGTTACTAGCCGTGGCTGCGTAGCCCGCTGATGCCAACACCAACGGGTTCTTCAGCGTTACCGATCCGACTCTGACAGGCATATCCATGAGACTACCTCCCTAATAATAGCAGATACCGCGGTCAAGAACGAGCTCGCTTAAAGACGTCCACGTCTATCCTCGACTACGCTGCGCGAGGTTCACTGCCCCTTCTCTGCCGTCTCACTCCAAACACCAGCACACCGCCGATGAGTACTGCGGCGATGAGGTCGGTACTGCCGCCTGGAATCACCAGAGCCAATCCCGCGGCAAACAAGAGAATCCGCTCAAGCGCATTCCTTTTCACTAGGAAGAGACCTTCTATGGCACAAGCGAACATATAGACACCGGCAAGAGCCGTGGCGAACGCGAAGACGACAGAGACTACTGAGCCCTGCATGAGTAGTTGTGGTGAATAGGTGAACACGAACGGCACGACATATGCCACCGCCCCGAACAGGAAAGCGGACCACCCCGTGCGTCCAGGATGTGCTCCCGAGATCCCCGCCGCTGCGTAGGCAGTCAGCGCGACTGGAGGAGTTATGCAGCCTATCGCACTGTAATAGAAGACAAACATGTGGGCGGAGAGCGGGGACACTCCCAGCTGGATCAACGCGGGAACATTCAGAGCTGCCTGGATTATGTAAACCGCTGTGGCCGGCATGCCCATCCCCAAGATGATTGACGCTACGGCCGTGTATATGAGGGCGAGAAACACAGACCCATGGGCTAACTGAATGAGCGAACTGGAAAACTTCACTCCGATGCCGGTTATGGAGATGACACCGACGACGAGGCCCGCGCATGCGCAACTAGCAGCCACAGGTATGCTGTTTACCGCGCCGTCCTCAAGTGCCTGGATGAGGGTCTTGAGGCTCGGCCGAGTGGAACGTCCCAAGAAGGATACCAAGACCATGAGGCATATGGACAAGAAGACTGCCCGCATCGGCGACATTTCCCTAAGTATGAAGACGACTAGCGTCACTACGGGGAGGAACAGAGCCATGCGTCCAGCCAGAACTTGTGTGAGGTTCGGCAGTTCCTCACGGGCAAGTCCGCGCATTCCACACTTCACTGCCTCCATGTCCACGATGAAGAACACACACGCGAAATAGAGCACCGCAGGAATGAGGGCCGCCCAGGCCACGTGGGTGTACGACACGCCAAGATACTGGGCGATGATGAAAGCCGCTGCTCCCATGACGGGCGGCATCAGCATTCCGCCTGTTGACGCCACGGCCTCTACGGCTCCTGCCACGTGCGGATGGTAGCCCATCTGCACCATCAGGGGTATGGTGAATGTCCCGGTTGTCATCACGTTGGCGATGGGAGAGCCAGAAATGGTGCCCATCAAAGCACTGGAGACAATCGCCGTCTTCGCGGGTCCGCCTCGAAAGCGGCCGGTAATTGAGTAGGCCACGTCAATGAACAGCCTTCCGCCTCCGAATCTGTTCATGAGACTCCCAAACAGGACAAATAGAACGACGTATGTGGAGGAGACGCTGAGCGGGATCCCGTATATACCTTCACCGGTCATAACCAGGAACGATACCAGTCTGGTTATCGAGTACCCCTTGTGGCCGAGAAGCCCCGGGAAATACGGGCCGTAGAGCGCATATACCAGGAAGACAATGGCCGTTACGGTCAACGCCGGTCCGGTGGTCCGTCGCGCCGCTTCCAGCACTGCTGCTATCATGAGACACCCAAGCACTATCTGAAGAGTCGTTGGATCAGCCACACGCGCCAGTTGCGCTCTCCAACTGCTCAGCACGAACAGGCTGCCGGCGATGGACGTGGCGATGAGCACGATGTCCAGAAGCCCCACACGCTCGCGGGAACGGATAGAACTCGGGTAGACGATGAACGCCGGGACTAGCATGAGTACTAGATGTATGACTCGTACATCCATCGTAGACATGGCTCCGAGGCCGCCGTTGTAGAAATGGAACAGGCTGGCGGCCACCGCAATTACTGTCACTGCTGTGGCTACTGCACCAGATAGAGTTCTTCTCTCAATGCTGTATTCTCTTTGTGGTTCCGACACGGGTTGCTGGCCCATTTGGAGAACGCGCCTCCTTAGCAGGTTTGAAAGCTCTGTCCTGCCACCCGAATGCGTCATCTGCGGGGGCGGCGGCTTTCATGCCCGCCCCCGCAGAGGTAGTTGCCTGCTACTTCAATACGCCCCGTTCTTTGTAGTAGCGTTCCGCCCCAGGGTGGAACGGGATGAGACGGACACTCACCGCGGAAGCGAGATCGATTGATGTCGCCGATGGGTGGGATTGCTGTAGAGTCGCAAGGTTGTCGAAGATGCTCTTGGTTATCTTGTACACCAGATCCTCACTGAGTTTGGCATTAGCGATGACCACGTTGACGGTCCCAACCGTGTGAGTCACATCCGGCAGGCCGTATACCGATCCCGGGATGTCGACAGCAGCAAAATAGGGATACTTCTGAAGGAAAGCATCTCGCACCTGTGGCGACCATGTTATGATGCGGAAATCAACCCTCTTGGACGCTGCCAGAGAAGTGATAGCCGGTGAAGGCACGGGAGCTGCAACCAGCGCCGCGTCGACACGTCCGTCAGTGAGGGCCAGAATACCTTCATCGTACGACATGTAACTTGCCCGGAAGTCATTCATTGTGAGGTTGTGGAATTCCAGCATGAGCGGGAACTGGACGATGGCCCCACCCCCCTGAGGGCCCATGGCCACCCGCTTGCCTTTCAGGTCGCTCAAACTGCGTATTCCTGAGTCGGCTCGTACCACTATCTGGTATGCGCCTGGCGAGACCCCGGCAAAGAGAAGGCGTAGATCGGAATACTTGCGGTCATATGGGGGCTCCCCATGGTAAGCCATGTAGGCGAAGTGGTTGGTGAAACCGAGATCTGCCTCACCGGTTCCCACCAGCTTGGGGTTCTCAAGGCCGCCCCCGGTGACCTCGACTTTCATCTCCACATCAGGAACACACCGATTGACTATCTCCGCAATGCCGACGCCGATTGGGTAATAGGATCCTCCGATGCTTGCAGTGGCGATAGACAGGAACTTCCTTGCCGCGCCCGCAGTCCCACTGAAGCTGCCAACCAGACAAGTGGCCATCAACAGGCAGAGAGACACTATTGCCATGAGTCTGCTTCCGTTTCTAGTGCGACGGTACATGCGTCATCCCCCTTTGCATGTGGTGCTAGGTCACGTTGACTGACTAGTCTTCGTGGCCTGCTCATCACCGTATACCTTCAGGTAGTAAGGCCACGCACTGCTGAACCCTCTTCCGCATCTCACCTCCTCAGCCTTAATGACCTTGACGCCGGTGCCGATTGTATGCGCCGTGAGCTGGATGAGGGCATTCCGTTCCAGGGTGAAGGCATTGGCACACGCGTCTGCCAAAGACGGACCCACGACCACGTTGCCGTGGCCCCGAAGCAGGATTGCGAGGTTCGACCCAAGTGCCTCGGCGACCCGCGCCCCAAGCTCAGGAGTGTCTATCTGTTCGGGGAGGTCTAGGATGCGCACTTTCGGGCCAAATCCGACAGCCCTGTGCTCCACTGGAACGATTTCCGTGCCAGACACCGAGAATGCGATGGAGAGCACGGGATGGGCATGGACAATGCCTCCCACGTCAGGCCTGGCTTTGTAGATTTCCGAGTGTATGAACCTCTCTCCTGGCGCAGAGATTCTCCCCTCGATCTGAACGCCGTCGAAGCCGACTGTGATTATGTCATTCTCATCCATGTCAGTCAGAAGCTTACCGTCCTGGTGAATATGGCCAGGCATCAGGAATCTGTTTTCTCCGGGTACCCTCACGCTCGCATGTCCGAAGAGCAGCGTGAGGATCTCACCCCTGGCCAGTACTCTTATGGCGTTAGCTAGTTCCTTCTTGAGACCCAGGACAGATACCATTCGAGTTACCACCCCCATCTTGTTATGCTTCACGCAGCCTTGCTGCCTGACGTCGCTTTCCCCCTGCTTCGAAGCTCGGGAAGGATCCCAAAGGCCAAGCTGACCAGCAGGAGGCCGATCATGATCCAACAGAGCGTGCCGCGGAAGAAGATCCCGTAGGAGCCGCCGGATATGAGTAGAGCCCGCGAGAAGTTCCGTTCCATGAGAGGGCCGAGGATCATGGCAAGAACCGTACATACCATGGGATAGCCTTGCCTTCGCATTCCGTATCCGATGACCCCGAAGATCAGCATCACGATCACGTCCGCTATGTCAGCCCTCATCGCATAGGCCCCTGTGAAACAGGTTAGGAGTATGCACGGAATCAAGACCCGTTTGGGCACCTGAATGACTTTCGCAAACGTGCCTGAGAACAGAATGCCAAGTACGAAGAAGGCGATCTGGGCCAAGAACAGGCCGGCGAACACGGCATGAACTATGGATGCACTGCTCGAGAAGAGCTCCATCCCCGGACGTAGGCCCCATATGGTCAGAGCCCCCAGAAGAATGGCCGTGGTCGCGTTCCCAGGTATACCCAAGGATAGAGTGGGAATCAATGCCCCTCCCTGAACAGCATTGTTGGCCGCCTCAGGTGCAACGATGCCCGCGGGATTCCCTTTCCCGAAGGACTCGCGGTCCTTCGAGAAACGCACAGTCTCCGTGTACGCAACGAGGCTGGCGGCTCCGACACCCACTGCTGGTATTGCTCCGAACACAGTGCCTATCAGCGCGGACCGGATCAGGACGAAGGGATGTCGAAGCGCAGTCGCAACACCTCGCCAGACGCTGCCCGTGACCTTCCCGATTTGACTCTGCCCTCCGACCGGTTCCCCAGCCATCACGAGGATCTGTGATATGGCGAACAACCCTATCATTGCCGGGATGAACTGGACGCCGTCCTGCAGGTATAGCGTTCCGAAGTCGAAGCGGACGAACCCGGTCACGACATCATACCCGATGAGACTCACCATCAGGCCGAATCCCCCGGCGATGAGACCTTTCAGAGTCGAGCCACGGGAAGCCGTCGCAATTATGCTGAGGCCAACAACAGCTAACCAGAAGTATGCAGCTGGGCCAAACGCCAGCGAGAGCTCGGCAATCGGGGGAGCAAGGAACATCAAGGCGAATATGCTGAACGTTCCACCGAGAAACGAGGAGATGAGGGATATCCCCAGCGCGTCACCGGCCCGACCTGCTTTTGCCATGGGATACCCGTCAAAGCAAGTGGCAACGTTGCCTCCAGTCCCAGGAGTATTGATGAGTATCGACGAGATGGATCCTCCGAAGATATCTCCCGCCCACACCGCCATCAGGAATACCAGCGCACTGGCGGCGGCCATTTTGTACGTAAACGGCAGCAGCAACGCAATGGTGAGACTGGCCCCTACCCCAGGGAGAGCACCTGAGATTATCCCGATGGCACTGCCCAGAAGCACCAGTGCAAGGTTGACGGGCGAAAGGACAGTGGCAATGGCTTCAGCCACAGTTGAATCACCTCCGTGCGGTCATCATCGACCCATCAAGGCTCGACCGATGACACCTTGGGGTAGCGGCACTCCAAGAATCGAATGGAACACAACATAGAGCACCGCGCACGCGCCTGCGAGCACCAGGGCAGAGTTGACGGTGTGCTTCCTGTCAAGGGTGACGGCTACCCAAGTCGCGGCGAGGACAGATCCCACAATGTACCCGAGAACGGACCAGAGGATGATAGTCGCGGGCATGAGCAGAAACACGTGCAGGACCCTCTTCGCCGCATCCGTGCCCTCCGTGTCTGGTGCGGAGGGGACCGAGTCCGACTTGCCCGCCGCCTTGATCTTCGCTGTTTCGAGCCAGATCTGGATCAAGGCCAGTCCGATGGTAATCGTACCGATCAACACTGGAAGCCTTCTGCTTGAGAGCGGGTAGTCCCGGGCCATTATGGTGAGAACTAAACAGAACGCTATTGCCGCCACTGGGAGGACTAGCTGTCGGATGGCTCTCCGCATCTGATCCCTAAACCTCCTTGCCGATACGGCGCGAGGAGTCGAGGACTCTCCTCGCGCCGGAAGATGGGGGTCTACTGGACTTCCCGGAGCAACGGAAGGATGGCTTTGATGTTCTTGTAGTCCTCCATGGTCATGGCGTGGAACTCCTCAGCGGTAAGGGGCTCCAGGAGCACTCCGCTCTTCTCCGCCCATGCAGCGTACTCTGGGTCGCTGGCGGCCTTGTAGATCGCGTCCGCAAGCACTTTGGCGTGATCGGCCGGGGTGTTGGGCGGGGCCCACGCGCCTATTCCGTAGGGCACCACGACTCCCTTGTAGCCGAGCTCGTCCATGGTGGGAACATCCGGAGCCTGAGGCATCCTCTTCGGGGCATGGATCGCCAGCATCCGCATTTGATTGGCCTCGACAAAGCGCAGCGCGCCAGACAGGGGGTAGAGAGCGAAATCCGCGTGGCCTCCGAGTAATGCCGCTGCTTCTTCAGCCGCACCTTCGTAGGGGACGTGAACCGCGTTGATGCCCACGTTATGCAGGAGGTAAGCCGCCTGTACCTGCGACGTCGACCCCAGTCCTCCTCCTCCTGCCATGATGAGCTTCCGCTTCTTGGACGCCTCGAGCAGATCCTGGAATGTCTTAAACGGAGATTTGGCCGCCACCGTTATGACACGGTAGTCGCCCCCCACCCAGGACCCCAGGTGAACGAAGTCCTTCATGGAGTACTGAGTCTCTTCGTACAGCAATTCGCCGATGAGACGGGACGGAAACGCTGAAGCCACAATCGTGTAGCCGTCCGGTTTTACCTCACTGAAGACATACCTCATGGCCCTACGGCCTCCGGCTCCATCCATGTTCTCGCAGACCACCGGGACTCCCAGGTATCTCGAGAGTATAGGAGCAAGCCCGCGCGTCGACACGTCGATGCTCGAGCCTGGGCCGTGCGTGAGAATGATCTTGACAGGACGATTCGGGAATGTGTCTGCGCCGGCCAAGGCCGGACCAACAGCGAACAGGAGCATGGCAAGACTTCCGGCCACCCACGCCAAGCGAATCAGTAGACCACGCCTATGTGACATGCTTCACATCCTCCTTCGAAGATTCATGTCCCCAGTTACGTACGGCAACTAGCTTCGACCAACTGATCCAGCTGTCTTACTGGGCTTTACCCAAGTCACACCCCCCGGTCGTAGATTTACCTCGCCGGAGCCACGAACTTGCCGTATCCAGGAGAAACGACAACTTGGCCGTCTCGCATGACCTCTCTCCCACGAACGAGCGTAGAAACTGGCAGTCCGTGCAACTCCCATCCGTCGAAAGGAGACCATTTGCATTTCGTCTGGATCTCCGACCCGACTATCGTCTTCTTCTTGCTCATATCCACGATAGTGATGTCTGCATCTGACCCCACCTGAATCGTGCCCTTCTGCGGGTAGAACCCGAAGAGCTTAGCTGGAGCCTCACTGCAGAGGTGCACCACTCTGTCTAGAGAGAGCCTGCCCTCGTTTACATCCTTCAGAAGAAGCGGGAAGTAGTGCTCAATGCAGGGAGCGCCGCCCTGAGCCTGCCACATGTCGGTCCACCCGATTTCCTTCTCCTCGCGGGTGTGTGGAGAATGATCGGTGGCCATTATGAGAGTGAACGGCGCTTCCTTCCATGCGGCACGTATTGCCTCGGCATGCTCCGGTGGAGTCCACGACCCGAGCGCATAGGGTCCTATCTTCTCGACATCCTTCCAGGTCAAGAAGACATGCATCGGGTTCATCTCCGCTGTGACAGATATCCCTTCGGAGACTGCCCAACCTATCATCTTGATGGCTGTCGCTGTGTTGGTGTGGAGTATGTGGAGGTTGACCTTGGTGGCACGGGAGTAGAGTCCATATCCTGGTGTAAAAGGCAGTAGGCGATGGTGGCAGCAGGAGAG
>JANLFS010000088.1 GCA_024655925.1 Bacillota bacterium
TTCTTCTTTCCCCCCTTCTTCCCCTTCCCGCACCCTACTCTAAGATTACACCGCCGTGAAGTTCTCGGGCTCGCGGGCAGGAAAATTGACAAGCCCGCACCAGGAGTGGTACATTGAGTGCGTCCGATAGGGGGTTCCTGTTCATGGGCATTGGCATGACCCTGCTAGGCAGGATTCGCAACATTAGGCTCAATCCAGCCCAGTTCCTCGTGGCAGGTTTCGCCCTGGTCATCTTCATAGGATCCATCCTTCTCTCTCTGCCGGCCGCTTCCGCGGACGGCTCGAGACTCCGCTACCTGGACGCGCTTTTCACCGCCACGTCCGCCACTTGCGTGACAGGCCTCGTGGTGGTAGACACTGGCCTTCAGTTCTCGCTCTTTGGAGAACTAGTCATTCTCGTCCTGATACAGGTGGGTGGCCTGGGCTTCATGTCCATGGCCACCCTGATCGCGCTCGCCCTCGGAAGGCGCATAACCCTCCGCGGAAGGCTCTTCCTGCAGGAGTCCCTCAACCAGTTCAGCATGGCTGGGCTGATCCGGCTCACGAGGCACATAGCCCTCACCACTCTGGTGCTTGAAGCCATAGGGGCCGTGATTCTAGCCATCAGGTTCTCGTCGCGGCTGCCCGCCGGACAAGCAGCTTACTACGGCATATTCCATGCAGTCTCCGCATTCTGCAACGCAGGGTTCGATCTCTTCGGACCGGTTTCTGGGGCGTTCTCGTCCATCACCTCGTGGGCCACAGACGCGGTAGTCGTTCTGACCATGGCGGCACTGATCATAGCCGGGGGCTTGGGCTTCCCCGTGATCGTGGAGCTCTCCGGCCGTCGGCATGCCAACTCGCACCGGGTTTCCCTCCACACCAGGCTGGTGCTGACCGTCACCGTCTTCCTCTTGACGCTCGGGACCCTCGTGATACTGGGTCTCGAGTTCGCGAACCCAAGCACCATGGGACACATGGACGCCGGAAATAGATTGCTCGCAGCGTTCTTCCAAGCTCTCACACCGAGGACCGCTGGATTCAACACCGTAGACACAGCGAGCCTCCGGCCAGCCACCTTGTTCTTCGTAATGATCCTCATGTTCATCGGAGCCTCTCCGAGTTCCACTGGAGGTGGAATCAAGACCTCGACGTTCGGTGTGCTCATCTCCACCATATCCTCTACCATCCGTGGATATGATGAAGTGGAGATGTACGAGAGGCGCATACCCAGGGATCTCAGCCAAAAGGCATCAACCATAGCATCCATTGCACTCGCTCTGGTGGCTGTGGTGACGATGCTTCTTTCCATCACAGAGAGCGCAACCTTTCTCGAAGTCATGTTCGAGGCCATGTCCGCCTTCGGGACTGTGGGTCTGTCAACCGGTATAACACCTCGACTGTCAGACTTTGGTCGCATCCTGATAATCATGACCATGTTCATGGGACGACTCGGGCCGCTCACTGTGGTGGTTGCTCTGGCGCAGCGAAAGAAGATTGTTGCCAATGTCCATCTCGCTGAAGAGAGGGTTATGATCGGATGAGAGTATATGTGGTTCGTCACGGCGAGACGGGATGGAATCGGGAAGAGGTCTTCAGAGGCAGGGCCGATATACCCCTGGACGATACCGGCCTAGCCCAGGCGGAGGCGACAGGCAGAGCGCTTGCGTCCGTGGGCCTCACAGCCGTGTACTCCAGCCCGCTTTCCCGCGCCCTCCAGACTGCGGAGGCCATAGCGTCCTTCCACGGCCTGGATGTCATCCCACATGAAGGCTTTTCCGACATAGACGTCGGTGAATGGGAAGGTGTACAGATCGAGGCGGTGAAGAGGAATTACCCTGACTTCCTCTCAGCGTGGCAGCGCGACCCCGCGAGCTTCACCTTCCCCGGTGGAGAGAGTCTTTGCGCTGTGATGGAGCGCGCGGTGGCTTCACTGGAGGAGGTCGCCTCCAGACGGGAACATGATGCCGCCGGGCGGGACCGCGACGCCGCCATCGCAGTCGTGTCCCACCGCGTCGTAAACAAGCTGCTGTTGCTCTGGGCTCTGGGCGCCGGCCCCGAAGGGTTCTGGAGGATCCGCCAGGATACATGCTGCATCAACTTGGTGGAAATGACCCCGATGGGCCCGGTTGTGCACACCGTGAACGATAGGCATCATCTTGAGGGCATAGGGGCCTCGAAAGAGGAGAAGGCTGCGCGCAGGAACGTATTCAGATGCGCACAGCCTCCGCCGGAGAAACCCCCTGCTGACTTCTAGCTTTCTGCTTCTTCCCTCTCCTCGGGCGTCTCCCGTGGAGAGTTCAGCATCTTCTTGAGTATCCTGAGCTTGATCGGAACCACGGCCACCGCCACCACGCCGATGATGATAACCCATACCCGCCACGCCATTCTCATATCCTCCTCAGAGTTGATTTGAGTCCCTCCGCAAACGGGCCTGCCGCCAACACGGGCCAACTTCCTCCGGAGCTGGCTCTTTCCGCCGCAGCGACTTCGCGGCGCAAGTTCGTTCGCCCGCTATTCTCCGCCTCCCCTGGCGGGACCCGCCAGTTGCAGCCTCCGGCCCATAACTGGGAGGAGCAGCGCGACCATCGCGCCGCTCAGGCCGGCCGTCGCGAGCGCGGCCGGGATGAGCGGAAGCGCCGTGTCGATAACCGCGCGACGAAGCGACTCAAACGCCCCGTAGTTCGGAAACGGGTACACGAGCCACATTAGACGCGTCGGGATGAAGATTGAAGCCGCCGGGATGCCGATAAAGGGCACTATCAGTATCTTGAGAACCGCGATCGCTCCGATCTGGCTTGCCGCGGCGGACCCGATCAGGAAGCCGAAGAGCACAGCCAATCCAAGGGAAGCCACGGCGCCGACAGCGAGTCTCCAGTAGTCCACCCCCAATGGGCCCACCAGGATGAAAGTCGCCGCGACCGATAGGACAACCGCAAGTATGGAGCCCAAGGCGGCTTTTCGCGAGAACATACTCCATTGTGCCTGCGGGGCTCACCGCGAGCGCCCTGAGGACTCTGGATTGCCTGTCGTCGATGACGCTGAACCCAATCCCTACGCCCCCGATTAGCACACACGTCAGGACCAGAAAGATCGCAGAGTATTCACGGGCAAACGACGTCGCGGTGCCGATGGTCCTGATATCCGCCCTGACCAGGCTTTCTCCGTCGGTCACGTAATCCAGGATCGTCCCGGGAAGTTCGCGGATGTAGCTTTCCTCGTTCCCCTCGAGGATCACCCGGAATCCAGATTGGCCCAGGTTTATCCCCGGCACGTCGTCGAACTCGAGGACCCGCCTCTCCAGTGATCCGATGTCTGGGTACCGGCTCACTATCGCATAGTCCTCAAGCGCCGCCACAATGTCCGCTGGCACCGACGAGTCCACCGCGAACTCCATATCCATGGCCTCCATGGACGGAAGGAAGACCCGAAGCAGCGTCGCCGCGATCAAAGGGAACAAGATCAGGTAGATCATGATGTTCTCCTTCATCGTGAACAAGACGTCCTTCGCAAGCAGGCTTTTTATGCGCCGAAGCATTTCAGCGGCCCTCCTTCATCAGTCGGCGGTCCACCGCAAACCACGCAAGCCCAAAGGCAAGCGCGGCCTGTGCCGCCAGGGTCAGGGCAAGAGGTAGGCAGAAACCTACCTTGCCTGTTGGGAACAGAAGCTCCCGCGCAGTGAACATCAACTGGTATGAAGGCGTCAGCGGGAACCACGCGGGCCTGAACGAGGGGAAGAAGTATGATCTCACCGGCAGGCCCATCGCCAGCATCATGAGGATCGCCGGGTAGATGAAGTCGGAGATCCCCCCAAAGAACGTCCCCACCACGAGACCAAGAGACGTCATGACAGCGCGTGTTGCCGCTACCACCAGCATGACCCTGGGCAGGTTCGGATGGAGTCCGATTGTGAACACAAGAACGAGAAGCCCGTACACGACCGCCATTATCACATTCGCCGCAACTTTGGACCCAACATAGGTCAGTGTGGTGGAGGGGCTGACCCGAAATGCGCGGACTCCGCCCTCCGCCTTCCCCTGGAACATCATGACTGCAACAAACAGGAACCCCAGGAACACCATTTCCGTTGCGAGGACTAGAGGCACAAGGCTCTTGTTGAAAGGAGGCTTCACGCTCTCCGGCCGAAGGAAGATGTTTTCGTGAGCTTCTGGCATCCCAAGCCCTCCGGCATCGCTCCACACCCGGGCCACCACCGCCCGCAGGGCGAGTATGGCCGGGTCAGGCTCGTATCCCTGCCTGTATATGGTGGCCTTCGGGTCCTCTGGGCCGCCGGAGAACACGATCCCGAGCGCGCGCGGGTTCTGTTCCATGATCTCCAGCAGCTCCTGCTCGGATCGGAGCAAGCTCGCATCCTGACCCTGGCTCCGAAAGAACCCCGCGATCAACTGCCCCTCTGTCAGATCGACCACGTACTCCACTGCCCCAACTTTCACCTGGGCAGGCACAGCGAAGTTCAGGACCACACTGAACACCACTGCCAGCCCAAGCTGGCGACGTCCTTGCCCTCGTACTTGACACTGCCCTTTTGCACCTGCAGCAGCCCAGTCATGATGCTCTGCGCAGTGCTCTTCCCGGCTCCACTCGGGCCGAGAAACCCAAAGATCTGCCCTAGGGGAATCTCGAAACTGACGTCCCGCACAGCAGGGGAGCTCGCGCGTGGATAGGTGAATGTCAGGTTCTTTACGTCGATCATTGTCAGCCGTCCCTCCGTTGTGTCCTGCTCTCCCGAGGGCCGCCCTAAGGGTCTGCAGCTCATCAGATCCGCAGTCCTTCACGCCTGCGGCCCCTCAGGTCCGTAGGCAGACCGCCATGAAATCCCCCAGACCCGCGGCCTTTCGCGTTTGCGGCCCCTCAGCCCTGAGGCTGAAGCCCGGTCTTCATCAGTCTCACGAGGTCCTCCACCGCCCCGGGCAGGTCCAGATCCTTCACTCTTGACAAGTTCTCTGGCAGGAAGAGCTCAGTGAACTCGACTCCGATCCTGTCCGCCAGAAGCTTCCCGAATTCAGTACTGAGCGCGTTAACGTAGAAAACGATGAGATCGAACCGCAAGTCCCTCCGGATCTGCCCCGTTTTCTGCGCTCCCTCGATTAGACCTCCCAACCAATCCCTTGACATAGACTTCATCTTCCCGAATATCTCCTATTTGAAAGGGCTCTCAAGCGCCCCTGTCGGGATCCTGCTCTCAAGGGGTTGGTCGATGTCGAATCTGGCCCCGGTCAACATCAATTTGGCATAGCTTCCGTAGAAATCGTTCCAGTCGAGCTTGGGGGCGTGCTTTGAGATGAAATCCAGCTTCGCCTGGCCCGCCCCAGTCACGAGGTAGAAGTAGAGGTCTTTCTTGTCCTCGAAGTACTGGTACACACTGCCCTTGGCAATACCAGCGAGCCTCACGATCCGAGTGACCGATGCCTGAGCGTACGTGTTTCGCGCGAGTTCCTCCATGCCTATTTGAACGATCCTGTCACGCTTCGCCTCAGGCAGGTTGAAGAACGTCTGAGTCGGCATTGGCATGCCCCCTCCCTCACGTGAGCAGGCGGGCACGTGACCATCCGGTCATGTCAAGTGGTCGCTCGAACATCTTCTTCTCATAACGACACTTGGGTTCCCGTCCTCGGCAAAGACCTCGTCCAGCTCCGTGGGGATTGCCTCGCCGTCGGGGGCCAGAGTGAAAAACCCGGCGTCGTGACTTCGGGAGATCTCCGCTAGAAGATCGTGAAACGAGAGCCGGTCGCCTGAGAGCATCATCGGATTCACCTCGAACACCCATGTCTCCACCGACCAATTCTCAATCAAGTCGGACGCGCCCAGTAGCGCGTGGTATTCTCCGCCCTCAATATCCAACTTGATCAGGTCGATATGGTCCCCCGCCCTGAATCGCGAATCAAGACGTTCCGCAGGCACCTCCACCTGAGTGATCTCATCAGTGTAATGGTGGAAGTACTCCTTTCCGTGCCTGTGGATGGAAGCGTGTCCGCGAAACCGGGTGCTCAGGTAGAACGCGATCTCGTCGGAGGATGAGTAGACCGCGCACTCCAGGGGCGTCACCCTGTCCCGAAGACAGTTGATGGACAAGTTGTCTAGAAGGAACGAATGGTTCACTGGGTCCGGCTCGTAAGCCGTCACCTTGCCTTTGGGTCCAACCAGGTGCCCCATGAGAACCGTGAAGTAGCCTATGTTGGCCCCGACATCCACGCAGGTGAACCCGGGCTTGATAGTCTTCCCAAGGTAATTCGTAAGCTGCGGCTCGTGGATTCCGTTTATGATCAGACCAGGGGCGACGCTCAAATCCTGAGAAGGCACGATCAGCATGCCGCCCCAAACCGTCGAAATGAGAGCCTTGCCGCTCCCAATGTACATGCCCCTCAAACCCAACACCTCGCTTTTTGCTTGGGCCGGCTGCGCCGGCGCGAAGGCATTCGCCGACCGCGGCGGCTGCCGGCGGCCCCTGCATGGGCCTGCGGCCAGCCCGCCATGCTCGCGCCCGGCCTAACTCAGCTGTATTCCGCGGTGAATTCACCTGTGCGGCAATACTAGGAGGCAGAGAGATTCGGAAAGCGAGGTATGAATATGGTTCTGCAGTGGATGACGAACATTGCTTCAGGGGCGATGAACGAAGCCGCGGACGATCTGGTCTTCAAGATGCTCAAGGACAAGTACACCGACAACCTTCTCTCGGTGCTGTCGGTCGCCAAGCGCATGTCGTTCTTCAACATAATGGAGCTTCTCATGCGCGCGACACAAGGAACCGCCCTCGAACGGCCGCTCGGCACGCATCTCCACCTCTCCCCCTGGGAACTGCTTCTGCTAAACCCGGTTCACCTGTATCGGCTTCCCGTTGAGGACTACCTCACCATCGACACCTCCGTGACAATCGGACCCGAGTCCGAGAACCCCCTCAAACTCCAGATACCCGTGTTCATCGCGGGCATGTCATATGGCTCCGCTCTGAGCCGAGACGCGAAGGTCGCGCTCGCCCGGGCCGCGACAGAGATGGGCACTGCCACGAACACAGGTGAAGCCGGGCTGCTGACTGCTGAAAGAGAGGCCGCAACGAGACTCATAGGCCAGTACAACAGGGGCGGATACCTCAACACGCCGGACAAGTACACTCAACTCGATGCAGTTGAGATCCAGCTCGGGCAGGGCGCGCAGGGGTCGTCCCCCCAGCGGACCGCGGCCCGATTCATCGACGAGGAGATGCGACAGGTCTTCGAGGTAGGCGAAGGAGAGGACGTTGTGCTCCACTCGCGAGTTCCCGGGATCGACGGGCCCGCCGACCTCAGGCGGGTCGCGGGACAGCTCAGACGCGATACCAAGGTCCCGATAGGAGTCAAGATGGCGGCGTCTAACTTCATTGAGAAGGAGCTCGCGATCGCCCTCGACGCGGGAGTGGACTTCGTGACAGTGGACGGGGCGGAAGGCGCATCCCACGCCACATCTCCCACCAGCGAGGATGACTTGGGCCTTCCTACCATATACGCGATAGCGAGGGCGAGGAGGTTCCTGGAGTCCCGTGGGGCTCGGGGCCGGGTCTCCCTCCTGGCGGGAGGAGGCCTCTTCACCCCGGGGCAGTTCCTCAAAGCCCTGGCCCTGGGAGCGGACGCGGTCTACATAGGCACCGCCGCGGTCATGGCCATGGTCGCGCAGCAGCTGGTCAAAGCCAGCCCGAGGGAACCGTCTCTCCAGCTCGTCCTTCATTCAGGGCGCCTGCACGAGAAGTTCGATGTGGAGCTCGCAGTCAAGTCCCTGGTCAACTTCTTGAAGGCATCCGTAGATGAGATGAAGAACGTGATGTACTCCCTTGGCCACGCCGCAGTCTCCGAGCTGGGACCAGATGACCTCTGCTGCGTCGACCCATGGCTCGCGCGGGCTCTCGGAGTAAGTTACGCCGGGGTCGCGCCAGAGGAGCAGGACGCTTTCTTCGCAGGCATGCAGGCAGGGACAGGGATCGGGATCGGGACTGGAGCACACGAGGCGGCGATTCCGGGGCATTAGCCAGGTGGATGGGGCGCGGAGCGGCCCGAGGTCAGCCGGCAGAGGCGCCGGCACGCTGAGGCATCCCGGTCCACCGGGGCGTCCGGACCAGCCAGGGCTTCCGGATCCGCCAAGGCTTCCGGGCCCGCGGAAGGGCGTCGGACCGCCGTGCGGGCTGGCACCGGAGCGAGAGCTGCCGACCGGGCATACCATGGGAATCGGAGGTGATCAGGTTGGTGTGTGCAGAAGGGACGCAGCCAGAGAGTATGATCCCAGCGGTGTTAGTGGTTCCGAGGGGCGAGCACAAGCTGCCGCCTCTGCCCTACTCCTATGACGCGCTCGAACCCTATCTGAGCCGGACGCAACTTGAGACGCATTACACGAAACATCATTCCACCTATGTGGAAGGCTTGAACAAGGCGGAGCGAAAAACCGAGCGTGACTGGGCCAACGCAAATGACCTTGCATTCCATGGGTCAGGCCACATACTGCACAGCATCTACTGGACGAACATGCGGCCGGGTGGAGGCGGAGAGCCGGATGAAATGGTCGCAGAGCAGTTGAAGGCGGCGTTCGGATCGTTCCAGCAGTTCCGCGAGGAGTTCACCCGGGCGGCGGAGGCGGTTCGCGGGTCGGGGTGGGCCGTTCTCGTCTGGCAACCTCAGTGGGGCAGGCTCGAAATCCTCACCGCAGCAAGGCATGAGAACCTGACACAATGGGGTACGATACCCATCCTCGTCCTGGACATGTGGGAACATGCTTACTACATCGACTATCATAACAGGCGAAAGGACTACATCCAAGCCTGGTGGAACCTTGTAAACTGGGCTGACGTCGAGCTCAGGCTGAGGTGCGCGATGCCCGCCCGGGTGCCGATGTGGGCGTGGACCACCTCGTCCTGATAGCGGCCTGGTTCTTCGGAGTGGGAGTCGCGGCGCCGCAGCGACGGAGTGGCACGGCCGGGCGGCGGCGCTCCACACATTGAAGCCAAACCGGACCTAAGAGGCCTGCTGTCACCGGCAGGCCTCTTTTGTGAGTCTTCTCTATCTGCAGTCGGCTACAAGCCCGCCCAGGACTGGGCCGGGGAACACATCCACACTGCCGATGCTGAAGAAGATCGGTGGGAAGGATGTGGCGACAGCGCCCACCCACGTGAAAGTCCCCGGGATCTGCACCATCGGGATCTCGAATGTGGTCCGCTCCCATGCCAAGAGGGCCGTGTATGACGGGGCCCCTAACCCCGCTGGGCTCGGGAGATTCGTCCCCGCCACCAGAACCTGGGTCTGGCCCGTAGCGTCTGTGCGAATCCATGCCACACCCCCGGCGCCTGGGGCCGTGGGCAAAGTCGGCCTGAGCAGAAGCGCGCATGCCCTCGGCGGAACCGGCACAGGGGTGAGAGGAACGCATATCGCCTGCCCTACCATAAGGCGCAACGGGTCGATCCCCGGGTTCGCGAGGAGCAGGGCGTCCACGGTGATCCCGAATCGGAGGGCGATCCTATACAAGGTGTCGCCAGGCTGCACTATGTATATAGTCCCGCCAGGGCAAACTGGCGGCATTGGCGGCACAGGCGTCGGAGGGGCGACTCCAGGGATGCAGATAACCTGTCCCACCTGCAGGTTTCTGGGATCAACCCCGGGGTTTGCTGCCTGAATGGCCTCAACAGTCGTCCCGAAGCGGCGAGCCAGCTCCCAGAAGGTATCCCCAGCTCGGACCTGGTACAGCGTCCCACCGAGGCACGCGGGCACCTGGCGCGTTCCCGCCTCTTCCTTTTGTGTTTCCTTCTGCGTCTCCTTCTCCTTCTCCTCTTCCTCCATGGTCTCTCACTCCCCATAGGTAGAGTCTACAGCACCATATGCTACCTGGCTCGGGTTTGCCAGAGGGCGTAAGGCACATATCCGCCCCGCGCCCTAGCTGGGCTGAGTGCGGGAGCCCGGACGTGGTCGGCAACGGCGCCGAGACGCCTCGTCCTCTCGCAGCAGAGTCACACAACCCGCACGTGATAGCAGGCCAATCCCAGATGCCTCGTCCTCTCCCGACCCGGTTGCGCGAGGAGCCCCGGGCAGGAGAATAGGTGGAATACTTAGAATACTACGCGCAGAGGAGACGGCTGGGAGACAGCCGCGGGCCCGCGGCCGCGATCATTGGAGCGCTCCTCTGAGAGGGGACTGCTACTTCGAAAAGGGGGGGTGGGGAATGTCTCTCCCGCACAAATCCGCATTGCGCCACAGGGCACTCGTGTCGGCGATCGGCATGGTTTTGGCGGTCGTGGCAGCGTGGCACGGAGCAGGCACCGGAGCATGTCTTGCAGACAGGTGCGGTACTGGGGCGGAGACGGCCCGGAAGATCGTGATCGCTCACAGAGGCGCCTCCGCCTATCTTCCAGAGCACACGCTGGAGGCAGCATCGATGGCCTACGCAATGGGGGCGGACTTCATAGAGCAGGACGTTGTCCTCACAAAAGATCTCGTCCCCATCGTTCTGCACGACATCTACCTTAACGCCACCACCAACGTGCGCGAAGTCTTTCCGGACCGCGCCAGGCCCGACAGGCGATGGTACGCCATCGACTTCGCACTGTCCGAGGTGAAGGCGCTCAGGGTGAACGAGAGAGTCAACCCGGCAACGGGGATTGTTGTGTTCACAGGCCGGTTCCCGGTGGGCAAGTCCAAGTTCGAAGTGCCCACCCTTGCGGAAGAGATCGAGCTGATCTTGGGACTCAACAAGAGCACAGGGCGGAATGTTGGGATCTACCCGGAGATCAAGGGGTCCGCCTTCCACCTGAGAGAGGCGTTCGATATAGACCGCATCGTGCTGAATGTCCTCTACGAGTATGGATACCGGGACGCAGATTCCAATATCTTCGTGCAGTCTTTTGAGGCGCATTGTCTGATGCGCCTGAGATTCGAGTTCGGCACCAAGCTTCGCCTGGTCCAGCTGATAGCGGGTTCGCGCGACTACGATGCTATGGTCACCCGGGAGGGGTTGGACAAGGTTGCCACGTATGCGAACGGGATCGGCCCGACGACGTCGAGGATAATGAGCTCTCGCGGGCAAGCTGTCGACAACCTGTCACTGGTGCGGGAGGCCCAAGCCCGCGGGCTGGTGGTGCATCCCTACACGTTCCGGGCGGAGGCGCTGCCGTCTTACGCGCGGAGCCTGGAAGAAGAACTCCGTCGCTACTATTTCGAGATCGGAGTGGACGGGGTGTTCACGGACAACCCGGACATCGCTCACAGAGTATTGCAGGAGGGCGAGAGGTAGCATACAGCGTGGGCCTTCAAGCAGCGAGGGGAGCGATGTACACGGCGATCGCGACGAAGTGCGCAGCGCTCCCCACCACTGTGAAGAGGTGGAACACCTCGTGAAACCCAAACCGCCCCGGCACAAGATCAGGCCACTTCGTCGCGTAGATGAAGGCGCCGAGAGTGTATGCCAATCCGCCTGCGATGATGAGGACGATGGCGCCCGTCGGGAGCGTCTTCATGAGCGCCGGGAACGGGATTACCGCGAGCCAGCCGAGGATGGCGTAGAGGACCGCCGTAAGGGCCCTGGGAAGCCCGATGAACCAAAGTTTCAGCACCATTCCCAGGGCGGATAACCCCCAGATCGCCCCGAGTGTCGCCCATCTCCACGCCCCGTCCAGCCCCACGTAGAGCACAGGGGTGTAGGATCCCGCTATCAGGAAGTAGATGGCCATGTGGTCGACTTTCTTGAAGATCATAGTCTTCTCTGGAGTCGTAACCACCCAGTGATATACGGAACTTGCGCCGTAGAGCACCACCATGCTGGTGCCGTACACGGCCATCGTTACCAGGCCAGGGACTGAGTGCCTAGTCAGCACGATGAGGACAACCAGGCCTACGATCGCCGCTGCGAACGCCGGAAGATGGGTAAGAGTACTGCCGGGTTCCCTCATCCGAAAAGATAGCCTCATAAAGACCCCTCCCGTGTCCAGTGCTCCTGTGCCCACTCTACCACACAACCGAGATCCCTGCACTATGCCTCCGGCGCTTAGGACCGCGTCAATCCACAGTAGGGAAGAAGAGCTGAAGAGCCTTTCCGTAGCGCT
>JANLFS010000089.1 GCA_024655925.1 Bacillota bacterium
CCTCGACTGGGGACACGGTTTGCTCCTTGTAGCCCGACACCTTGGGCCTGACCGTCACGTCGTAAACCCCGGGCGCCACGGTGATCTCAAAGAGCCCGGCCTGTTTCCTCTCGATCCAGGAGAGGAACTTGCCGTCCCGTACCAAGCCGACATCCGCGTCGCTCGTGGGCGTGCCTGCGGCCAGCAGCTTCACAGCGATCACGCCACGCGGATCGACGGCCACTGTCTTCTCGATGGTCTTTCCGCGCGTCAGCTCGATCCCTGTCAGGTGGATCGGGTCCGATCCGACTGCTTTGGGTTGGATCACGACGTCGTAGACACCCGGTTCGCGCGCGATCTCCCACACTCCGGGCGACTGCTCCGTCATCCAGCTGACGAACTTCGTACCTTGCATGAGGCTGACGTCAGCGTCTCGGAAGGGCTTGCCCGCGGCTGTGACGATCACTCGCACCCGTGCCTCTGTGAGAAAGTCCATCACAAGATCTGTGACGACCCCAGACCTAATCGCTACATTCGGTATCTCCTGCATCTGCGGAGCGGGCGTGTCGATGGAGCCGCGGACTGTGTAAACTCCTTCGGGCAAGGACATGACGAGCTTGCCCATCTGCGGGATCATCCGCCCCATCGAAGCCGTGCCCTCGAACACTTCGCACACGACCCGGTCGGGTGAGAGCGCCTTTCCTTCCATCCTGGGAGTGACGACGAGCTGGCCCGGCATCTTCACTTCCACGACCACGTCTGTCACCTGGCCGGGTTTGGCGTAGGCCTCGACGATGTCACTCTCTATCCCGGCGTAAGTGGCCATCACTCCATACGCCCCGGGTGTTGTGATGGTCTCCCGGTAAGCCCCTCGCAGCGGCACGTCCGGGACGGTCCTCTGCCCGGCAAGGGACACTTTGGAGACTGCCGTCACGTCCGCGCCTCGTGCCACCACTCGTGCGCGCAACGTCGCGAGCATATCCCCGAAGTCAACGGTGACGTTGGTGGTCTCTCCAGCGACAAGCCGCACGCCTGGGACCGTTTTCTCAACTGACACGTCCCCGACGTACCGGGCCACGACACCTACCACACCGGGATCTGCCTGGATCACAAACTGGCCCCTGCCCGCGGGCGAAGACGCCTTGACCTGTCCCGCTGACAGCACCCGGAATTCGCAGCTGGGCGTGATGTCCTGCCCTACGTAGATCGCGCGGACCGCGAGGGTCGCCTGTGGCGCCGGCAGGTCGAACACCAGAGCGGATTCCTTGTTCGGAGAAACCCACGCCGAGGCGGATCTCGCGGAGGCAGGGTAGCCCTTGAGGGTCACCGTCACCTCATACTGCCCTGCAGGGACCATCGCCACCGGCGGTGCGCCGAACCACTGTGCGGCCACGGGCGCTCCGGCTTTGGTCACTTCGATGTCCACCCGATCGCTCGCATCCTGCCCGCCGACTCGCGCGAAGACTCGAATCATCCCGGTGAGCGGGCCGAAATCCAGCCTTATCCGAGTGGTCTGCCCGCTCTTGGCCATGATGTTCGGCTGGGTGGCGGTGACGACCTCAGAACCCACAGAGAGATCCCCGCGGACGGTATACACTCCTTCGTCCAGCTCGAACAGAAGGCTCGACCTGTCCGGACTGAGCCTTCCAGGCTTGGCCGGCTGCCCCAAAGCGTTGAACACGTGAATGCCTGCCCGGGACGTTACATTCTCCCCACCTCCGAATGCCTGAACCTCAAGCACTGCGGGGGATATGGCCTGCACCATGATGGATGTGAGAGCCTTGCGCAAAGAGGCGGTGTCTGATGCCTCAAAATACTCGCCGATGCATCTGACCAAGGCTGCCTGCTTCTCGGACAGCGCGAACCCAACCACATACGGCTTGAGCATCAGGCCCTGTTCCTGAAGGCGGCGCGAGATCGCGCACGGATCGGCCCCGCAGCTTTCCTCACCGTCAGTGACGAGCACGACGATCTTCCGGGCGTCAGGGTCACGAGGGAAATCTTTCGCGGCGAGTTCGAGGGAGAGCCCGATAGGGGTCATGCCCTTGGGCTTCATGTCTCGGACGGCCGTGATCATCGGGCCGCGCGCATCGCGGACCGGCTTGAACCCCTGGACCAGGACGGAGTCCTCACATGGGGCCATTCCCCGGACAAGTTCCGCCCCGTAGACCCGAAGGGCAATCTCCAGGCCTGGAGTCTCGGGAAGCTCACGAATGAGCTCTTCCATGACCTCCCGGGCTACGTCCATCCGGGTCTTCCGTCCCTCGAGTCTTGCTGTCATGCTGACCGACGCATCGAGGATGAACTCAATGTAAGTCTTTGAATCGCCTGCTGAGACTGCCCCTGCTGGGGCAGGGACAATCCACTGGGCAGACAGGACGACCAGCAGGAGAAGGTACACTGCGCGGCGGGACAGCGGCATCAATTCATCTCAGCCTCCTTACAGAACCCGTGCTTGCTGAACCCCGGGAGTCACTGTGTGGCGCGGCGACCACACATGGAATTCGATAAGCAGGTTTGGTCCCCTTCTTTTGCCACTCAAACTTCGCCCAAAAAGACGATGACATCGTCGGAGAAGCCGCGCCGCCTCGAAAACACGGCCCCGGGCACGGCCGGAAAGGATATGAAGAAGCCGAGATGTCTGGTAAACTAAATGGCGTAAGAAGTCGCACGGGGCATGCCCGGATCGGGCCGTCCGCATCGCCGGGCCGGAGAAGGGCGGCGAGCGGCTACGACGAAGATGGGAGGTGGTACGATGTCCCGCAGCACTGAAGTGCTCAATGCCCTACTTGTCAGGCTCTTCAACAGAATCCTCGCCATAGAGGAAGCAGTGATCCGCCGCGCTTACGGATTCGAGCTCACCATGTCCGAAATTCACGTGCTTGAGGCTGTAGGCATGGGGGAGCCGAAATCCATGTCCGAGACCGCATCGCAACTGGGTGTCACACTCGGGACCCTGACTACCTCAGTCAACAGGCTGGTCAGCAAAGGTTACGTCACCCGGATCCGCCCCGAGGAGGACCGCCGGGTCGTTCTGGTCAAGCTCACGGAAGCAGGAAGGCTGCCATACCACGTGCACGACAGGTTTCACCGCAAGATGGTAGAAAGCATCCTTGAGGGCCTGAGTCCGGAGGAGGAGACGGCTGTCATCAGTGCCGCAGAGAAGCTCTACCGGTTCTTCGCCAAGGTCGACCCGATGGACCTGTGGGAGGAAGGAGTCAAACAGGCGGACTAGGGCCAAATTCAGGTATTGACAACCGGGCCTTGTGAGCATAAACTTTGAACCAAAAAATATTTGATCTTCAAATTGGGCACTCTGTGCGCAGGGCACGCGGAGCCCTATTTTCGCGGCATTTAGTAGGCATATCAAACTATTGGGGATGCAAAGAAGATGTGCCCACCGGGGAGGAAGGCCGTTTGGCGGTTGAGGTAGTCTCCACAGGCAGTTGCGTGCCTGAGAGAGTCGTGACCAACGAGGACCTGGCTTGTTTGGTCGACACCACTGATGAGTGGATCAGAACCCGCACTGGCATAAGGGAACGTAGGCTTGCGTGCGGGGATGGGACATCGGACCTGGCCTCGGCGGCGGCCCAGCGTGCGCTTGAGTCTTCGGGGGTCGATCCCTCCCTGGTGGACCTGATCATCGCAGCCACGCTCACCCCGGACTGCTTTACGCCCACTGTCTCCTGCACTGTCCAGAAGAACCTTGGCCTCACACGGGCCACTTGTTTCGATCTGTGGGCGGGATGCACTGGATTCGTGTTCTCGCTGATGACCGCGCACAGCCTTATGGAATCAGGCGCTTTCAAGTGTGCCCTGGTGGTCGGGGCGGAGACCCTTTCAAAACTGACAGACTGGACGGACCGCGCCACCTGCGTTCTCTTTGGGGACGGAGCAGGCGCGGTCCTCCTCATATCGGGGCGGGACAGCGGGTTGGTCCGCCATGTGTCGGGTTCAGATGGGGCACGTGGGCGTGTGCTGACCGCGGGGGGCATCTCCGCTCGCAACCCGTTTCACAGCAGCGCCCCTGGGGACCACTATATCCGCATGGATGGGAGTGAGGTCTTCAAGTTTGCAGTGCGCGCGATGGCAGACAGTATTACGCAGGTGCTGGATGGAACAGGCCTTTCCACGGATGACGTGTCATACTTCGTTCCCCACCAGGCGAACGACCGGATCATAGACTTCGTGGCCAACCGGATGGGAATCCCGCGGGGTAGGTTCTACACGAACCTGGAACGCTACGGGAACACCTCGGCCGCGAGCATCCCTATTGCACTCGATGAAATGAACCGGGCGGGGCTTCTTCGAAAGGGCATGAAGTTGATCACTGTTGGCTTCGGGGGAGGGCTCACCTGGGGAGCCAACTTAATCACGTGGACTCGAGGATAGAGAAACCGAAGGGGGATGCCTCACATGGCTTTTGAGCAGATCAGGGATATCGTCTCCGACCAACTTGGGGTGGAGAAGGACAGAATCACTATGGACAGCACGTTCACGGGCGACCTGGGCGCTGACTCGTTGGATATGGTGGAACTCCTCATGGCTCTCGAGGAGAAGCTGGGTGTGCATATCGAGGACGACGACGCCAAGACGATGAAGACCGTGGGTGACGCGGTCAGGTATCTCGAGGCTAGGAGCTAGTATGAGGACCTTGTATGGATCCAGGCTATGCCGGATGCTGGGGCTCGACTACCCAATCATCCAGGGCGGCATGGCCTGGGTAGCGGATGCTTCGCTCGCCGCGGCGGTCTCCGATGCAGGAGCCCTGGGGATCATCGCGGCGGGCAATGCCCCGCCAGAATGGCTGAGGGAACAGATTCGCCTGGCACGGGCCTTCACGGACCGGCCGTTCGGCGTGAACATCATGCTCATGAGTCAGACTGCCAGGGCGGCCGTGGACGTGGTGTGCGAGGAACGGGTTTCTGTGGTGACCACCGGAGCGGGAAGCCCAGGCGAATTCATGTCAGCGCTCAAGGCCGCTGGCGTCATAGTCATACCCGTGGTCGCCTCGTCCGCCCAGGCACGCAGGGTCGTCGAGTCAGGGGCGGATGCAGTGATCGCCGAGGGCTACGAGTCCGGGGGACATGTCGGTGAGCTGACCACCATGGCACTGGTTCCGCAGGTAGCCGACGCGGTCGATGTGCCTGTCATTGCTGCTGGCGGCATTGGGGATGGCCGTGGCGTCGCCGCCGCGCTTTGCCTTGGAGCAGACGGAGTCCAGCTCGGAACGAGGTTTCTGGTAGCGACCGAGTGCACTATCCATCCCAGATACAAGGCGAGAGTGCTGGCTGCGCGGGACTCCGACACTGCAGTCACCGGGAGGTCTACAGGACACCCGGTCCGCTGCCTGAAGAACCGGCTGGTCCGAGAGTTCCAGAGGCTCGAGCGGGCAGGCGCCCCACCGGAGACTCTCGAGGCCCTGGGAGAGGGCAAGCTAGCCCTGGCTGCCCGCGAAGGCGACGTGGACAACGGCTCGGTGATGGCAGGTCAGATAGCGGGGCTTGTAAGAGACGAGGCCTCCGCAGAGGAGATAGTCAGGGGCCTGATGGCCCAGGCCGCACAGATCATAGAGGCCGTCGGCCTGAGATTCAGGGATTGAGCACCGGGGGAGTGAGTTCATGAAGACCGCGTTTCTCTTCTCCGGCCAGGGAGCCCAGTATGTGGGCATGGGCCGGGACGTCTATGAGGCCGAGCCCAAGGCGCGCGAGGTATATCGGCGGGCCAGCGACGCCCTGGGATATGGCGTGGAGAATATATGTTTTGAGGAGAACAGCTTGCTTCACAAAACTGAGTACACCCAGCCAGCAATCGTGACTACAAGCCTTGCGCTTCTCGCCGTGCTCCGCGAGGCGGGGATGGAGGCAGACGTCACCGCCGGGCTCAGTCTTGGCGAGTACTCGGCCTTGATCTACAGTGGGGCCCTGGGGCTTGAAGATGGTGTCCGTTTGGTCAGCAAGAGGGGCCGGTTCATGCAGGAAGCAGTCCCCGAGGGCGTGGGCACCATGGCCACCATCCTCGGGCTCGAGCGGGACAAAGTGGTCGAAGCTTGCCTGGAGGCGTCTGACGTCGGTGTGGTGGAGGCGGCGAACTTCAACTGCCCCGGGCAGATCGTAATATCCGGGGAGGTCGCCGCGGTCGATCGGGCGTGTCAGATCGCCCGTGAGAAGGGTGCGAAGCGGACCATCAGGTTGAACGTGTCGGCACCGTTCCACTCGAGCATGTTGGCCCCTGCGGCAGAGCGGCTTGCTGCGGAACTCGCTGCTCTACCCATCAATCCCCTTAGGGTCACGGCCTTCTCAAACGTGACCGCCAGGCACATCGATGGCCCGGCCGAAGTCCCTGCTCTCCTGGCACGGCAGGTCACGAGCCCGGTCCTCTGGGAGGACACCATTTCGAACATGCTTGAGGAGGGCGTGGACACCTTCGTGGAGGTCGGACCGGGCAAGGTTCTCTCCGGGTTTGTCCGCAGGATGGCTCCAGACGCCAGGATCACCAGCGTGGATGACCTAAAATCCCTGGACGAAGTGAGGGCGTGGGCATGAGGCTCACGGGCAAGACGGCGATCGTCACAGGTGGAGCCCGCGGGATCGGCCGCGCGATCGCACTCAGGCTCGGACGCGAGGGGGCAAGTGTGGCGGTCAACTACTTCTCCTCTTCTGAAGAAAGCGCGTCCGCGCTGGCGAAGGAAATCGAAGCGTCCGGGGGCTGTGCCATGGTGGTTCCCGGGGACGTGACCTCGGAGTCTGATGTCAGAAGCCTGTTCGATAAGGTCATGTCGGCGTGGGGTCGGGTGGACATCCTCGTGAACAACGCCGGTATCACCAGGGATGGTCTGGCAGTGCGCATGTCGTCAGAAGATTTCACCCGAGTGCTCGACGTCAATCTTCTCGGGACGTTCCATTGCAGCCGTCAGGCTGCTCAGATCATGCTCAGGCAGCGAGGTGGGCGGATCATCAACATCTCGTCGGTGGTGGGGATCACAGGGAACCCGGGTCAGGCCAACTACGCGGCGAGCAAGGCTGGCATCATCGGCCTGACCAAGTCTCTCGCACTCGAACTCGCCAGTAGGGGCATCACAGTCAATGCGGTGGCCCCAGGCTTCATAGTCACCGACATGACCTCTGCGTTGGACAGCGCAGTGCGCGAGGGCTATCTCGCACGAATACCCATGCGTAAGCTGGGGGAGCCCGACGACGTGGCCGGCGTGGTGTCCTTCCTTGCCTCCGACGATTCCGCCTACATTACGGGCCAGGTCATTCAAGTCGATGGGGGGCTCGCAACGTGACGCGACAAAACACAAAGCGCACGGTCGTCGTGACCGGGATGGGGGCTGTGACCCCGCTCGGTGTTGGTGTTGGCCGATTGTGGGAGGGCGTGAGTGCGGGGGAGTGCGGGGTCAGGCGTATCACCAAGTTCGACACGTCAAAGAGCAAGGTGAAGCTCGCAGCGGAGGTAACAGATTTCGACCCCGGAGACCTCATAGACCGGAAGGAACGTAAGCGGATGGACCGGTTCACACAGTTCGCAGTAGTGGCCTCCCTCGAGGCCCTAGCTGACGCTGGAATTTCTAGCGAAGCAGGACAGGTAGACCCCAAGCGCATGGGAGTGGCGATCGGAAGCGGGGTGGGGGGCATGGAAACCATCGAGGAACAGTACCGCCGGTTCCTTGAGCGTGGGCCCGAGTGGGTCAGTCCTTTCTTCATCCCGATGATGATAACGAACATGGCTGCAGGTAACGTTGCCATTATTCTGAACGCCAAGGGACCGAGCTCTTCGGTGGTGACAGCCTGTGCGTCTGCCTCGCACACCATAGGAGACGCGTTTCGGACCATCCAGGACGGGCGTGCTGATGTCATGGTGACCGGGGGCACCGAGGCCGCGATCACCGCGTTTTCGGTGGCCGGGTTTGCGTCCATGCAGGCGCTTTCTACCCAGGAAGATCCAAATGATGCTCCGCGTCCATTCGACCGGCGCCGGGATGGGTTCGTGATGGGAGAAGGCGCAGGGATGCTCGTCCTCGAGTCTCGTGAACACGCGGAGGCGCGCGGGGCACGCATCTACGCGGAGATGGCCGGCATCGGGACATCCACCGACGCGTACCACATAACCAGCCCGTCTCCAGGCGGCGAAGGTGCAGCCCGGGCAATGGAGGAGGCCCTGCGCGACGCTGGAGCGGCTCCAGACGAGGTGGGTTACGTAAACGCCCACGGCACCGGGACGCCCCTGAACGACAAGCTCGAGACGGAGGCGATCAAGCAGACCTTCGGGTCCCATGCTTCGAAGCTCGCGGTGAGCTCCACTAAGTCCATGGTCGGCCACTTGCTCGGAGCGGCGGGTGCGGTAGAAGCTATCGTGACGATCTTGGCTCTCGACCGTGGATTCATCCCACCCACGATCCACTACGGTGAGCCCGACCCCGAGTGCGATCTGGACTATGTCCCAAACACTGGGCGGCCTGCCTCACTCGAGTGGGCGATAAGCAATTCCCTGGGATTCGGAGGGCACAACGCCACTCTAGTGTTTAAGAAGTATGGGGGGAACTAGGCTTTGGAGTATCAACCTGTCCCCGACATCCGTGACATCATCCCACACCGCCCGCCCTTCCTCCTGGTCGACGCCCTGACTGAGCTGCAGCCGGGCAAGAGGGCAAGGGGAACGAAGTGCGTGGCTCCTGACGAGTGGTTCCTACAAGGCCACTTCCCTGGCCTGCCGATCATGCCGGGTGTGCTCATCATCGAGGCAATGGCGCAGGTCGGCGCGGCTGCGTTGCTCGCGGAGGATGAGTACAGAGGCCTGCGGGCCTACTTCGCAGGGATCAACCGGGCACGGTTCCGCAGGAAAGTCGTTCCCGGGGACTTGCTCGTGATAGAGACTGAGTTGGTCAGGAAATGGGGTCGGATGGGGATTGGGGCAGCCGTTGCGATGGTAGGGGATAAGGTAGTGGCAGAGGCGGAGATTATGTTTGCAGTTGAGCAACCGCCCAACAAGGACGGGAAGGAGTGAAGGAGGGCGCCATCGAGCGCCCAGACCGGGCATCCGACGGAAATGCGAGACGGGCGCTTGGCCTCGGATGAAGGCCGCCGGCGCCCGTCCTGTGCTTGCTCTGCCTTGCACGGCTAGTGGTAGTAGCGGGCCCACGCCGACGTGAGGATCCACCTCACGAGTTCATCGAATGCCATGCCGGCGGCCCGCGCCTGCAAGGGCAGCAGGCTGACCCGGGACATCCCGGGGAGTGGGTTGATCTCCAGAAAGTAAGGTTTCCCCGCTTCATCCAACCTGAAGTCGACCCTGGAGACGTCCCGGCATTCCATGGCCTCAAACGCGGCCACAGCCATGTCAGACAGTTCGCGCGCCAAGGTGTCTGGTATCGGAGCCGGGACTTTGAACCTCTCCAGATTGCCGCTCTTGGTCTCGTACGAATATACGAAAGAATGGTCCGCTGCCTCCCGGTCCCCAGGGCAGACTTCCATGATGGGGAGGACGTGCGGCTTGCCGTTGCCTATTATGCCCACTGTGAACTCTCTGCCGGGCAGAAATTCCTCCACGAGAGCGGGCTGGTGGTAGGTCGAGAGGACCCACTGCACCTTCGCCGCGAGTTCTTCCGGGGTATTCACTCGCGAGGAGTTTCTGATGCCTTTGCTGGATCCCTCGCAGTTCGGCTTGACGAACATGGGGAAAGCCAGGTCTACTCTGGAGAGGTCCTCAACCGTGTTGATCTTGCAGTACCTGGGGGTACGGATCCCGGCCGTGGAGACCACTCTCTTCGCCATTGCCTTGTCCAACGCGATGCCGAGTGTGAGCGCATCGGAGCCGGTGAATGGGATCCCGAGTAGTTCGAGGAGCGCTGGGATCAGAGACTCTCGGTTTCGCCCGACCCATCCCTCGGCGATGTTGAAGACCATGTCCGGACGAGCTTCGTCCAATCTTTCGAGGAGGTCCGGCTGGTGGGGGAAGAGCAGCACGCGGTCACACTGCCGGCCTAGCGACGCCGCGAGCGAGTCTACTGTCTCTTGTTCCTCACACTCTGCCGCCTGATCCTCTGCGCAGCCGCCGTTGCCGCATGCCCGAGGGAAATCCCTCTTCAGGTTGAAGGTAATGCCCACGGTGGCCCCCATCTTATCTTTTCAACTCCCCCAAAGCGTAATAGAGGAACCGTGACCCGAATCAAGCTGATCATAATGCCTTGCTGGTGGCAAGTCGACAGCTCCCACACCCCTCTGCAAGTGGCGGAACGACTCCCTGCGACGTTTTGGATAAGCCGCTCCGTGCCGCGTGATATTTCGGGATGTGGCGGCCTTGGGCGCGGTCTGGGCTCATAGAGGAACCTGACGGCACGGGGTGAATAACCCGGTTGAAGAGGAGGTGTGGGCAATGACCACTCATGCGACACGTTTCGACATCTCAACTTTGGCGGTTCACACGGGACGCGAGATTCCAGCTGGGCCTGGGACGCCGTCGTCCCCGCCGATCTACGCGAGTTCAGTGTTCGGTTTCGATACTCTCGAGGAACTCGACCACGTCATGGCTGGCGACCGTGCTGGCTACGCTTACACAAGGTACGGCAATCCCAGCCACGCCCTCTTCGAGCAGGCCGTGGCAGACCTCGAATCTGGGGAGGCTGCAAGGTGCACTGCCTCAGGGCAGGCGGCTGTGCTCGCATCAGTCCTCGCGGTCGTTACGCCCGGCGACCGCGTTGTTGTGGCCTCGGACGTCTACGGCGGGACCTACTCTCTTCTGGCCAACAGGCTGCGCCCGATGGGGTTCGATGTCACGTTCTGCGATCCCACAAGGCTGGACCTGGTGGAGGAGGCACTCGCGCCAGGCGCCAGCGCCTTGTTGGCCGAGACCATCTCCAACCCACTCATGCGAGTAGCAGATCTTGAGGAACTCGCAGGCATCACCCATTCCCACGGGGCCCTGCTGCTGGTTGACAACACTTTTGCCACACCATTTCTTGCACGTCCGCTGGAGCTCGGAGCTGACTTGGTGATACACAGTGCAACCAAGTACCTGGCAGGCCATGATAGCTCCACTGCGGGGGTGGTGTCAGGAAGGGCCGAACTCATCCAGAAGGTGGCCTCAGCTGCCATAGAACTGGGTAGCACCTTAGGGCCGATTGACGCCTGGCTCGTGCTGTTCGGCCTTCGTACCATGGCGCTGCGAGTGGAGAGGCAATCATCGAACGCAATGGCGCTCGCACGGGCGCTCGTAGAAGAGCCTGGCGTATGCAAGGTCCACTACCCGGGCCTGTCGACTCACCCGGACCACGGGATCGCGGCCGGACTCCTAAGACGTGGGTTCGGGGGCATGCTCTCATTCGAGCTGGACGGAGGATGGGACGCGGTCTCCGCGCTGGTCCGGGCACTCGACCTCGTTCGCTTGCAGCCTAGTCTCGGCGGAGTATGGACCACGATATCGCACCCTGCGAGCACCTCTCACAGGTCAATTCCCGAAGCCCAACGGGAGGCCATGGGCATCAGTGGCGGACTGGTCAGGGTCTCATGTGGAATAGAGGCAGAGCAGGATATCATCTCCGATTTTCGCAGAGCGCTTCGAGAGATCCATCGCTGATTCCGAACCAGATGGGTAACGACGAATATGCGAGTCGCACCTTCGGGAGAATAGTGGCAGCGCAATGCGTGAGCCAACCAGATGAGAGGTGCGACTCCAACATGTACGTGAGAAGGTTCGCGATGACATCCGCCCTGGTTACGGCGCTCGTTCTGGCAGGGGCGGCCCTGACTTC
>JANLFS010000090.1:0-5790 GCA_024655925.1 Bacillota bacterium
GCAGAGGAACCTGCTACAATGCCGGCAGGTTTCTCACGGACTCGACAACCGGGGCACCATCGCCTACAGCAAGCCGATCGCCGCGAAATCCGCCTACGACAAATCCGCAGGTAGACCCGGGCGTCGCGATAGGCGATCCCTTCAGGGATCCCGCCGGATGAACCCGAGACGCTTTCCTCCGCTTCGAGTATTCAGTCATCTTCGGCACTCTTGCAAGACTTGTCGATGAGGCAACAGGTCCGTCGGAGGACTTGTCGATGAGACGACAGGTCGCCGGAGAACCTGCCGCCGCTCCGACAGGATCTCGCGCACTGCCAGAGTTTTGTCGGTCCGATGGGAGAGAATGACCATGTGGCACCTTTGGGATACCCGTCCGACCACGCTGCGCCTCATGGCCGCGACCTTGGTGAACTCCTAAGGCACCTACGCCCACGCCCTCCCCTCCATGCAGCAGGACGCGTCCGCGAAGATCAACCACATACTCCCCGGAAAGTAATAGGGGCAGCCGTCTCTGACTGCCCCGTCTTATCATCCATTCCGTCCAGCGCTGTGTAGGCGCGTTGAGTGCCGCCAAGTTGTGTTATCTGTATGTTATCCTTCGGCCTCAGTGTCCACGTCCATCCAGCCATCTAGCTGGCCGTACAACAATAATGGTGCCGAAGGCGGGATTTGAACCCGCACGTCCTTGCGGACACTAGACCCTGAATCTAGCGCGTCTGCCATTTCCACCACTTCGGCACTCTTTCCAACCGTATTCTCTTGTTTCGACGGTCGGGGCGCATTCCCTCCCGCTCCGTATCACGAGTATATCACGCCTCTTCGCCCGGCGCAATACCCGGGTTATGCTGTGTATTCAACGCTGCATCCCAGCTCATAGCACCTTTACTCTCCCCCAAGCGCACATCGGTCGGTTCGGCCAGGCACCATCCGTCCCGAACCCGAAGTCAAGCAGGAGTTGGCCGTGTCCCCACCGAAGCATGCAGCAAAACATCGCGATACGTTGGACGCGCGGGCCACGGTATGGGCCACGGTATGGATACGGCCGATATCAAGCGATCATCTCCATACGGTCGGTCCAACCCCACGGGCGAGCATGCTAATCTCCTGCCAGCTTGCCCACCCGGGATTCGCGCCCAGATACTCGCCTGGAGGATCAGAAGTATGTCCGTAAACCCAATGATCAACAGTGTCGCCATTGGGACTCTCGGAGGCTTAGTCGCGTACAAACTCAGAATCCCCGCGGGCGCGCTCGTAGGTTCCATGGCGGCCGTAGTCATCGCAAAACTCAGCGGCGGCCATCTCGCGGCGCTTCCTTCAGAGGCCAAAATCGCAACTCAGATAGTGGTAGGAGTCATCATCGGGGTCAGCATCAAGGAGCTAACCTGGGCAAGCATCAAGTCTTTGGCTATCCCTGCGGTTGTGATATGCGTCTGCCTAATGCTCGCGGGTGTCGTCTCCGGCCTGATCCTCACTCACCTCCTTCACATAGACCCGGTTACCGCCTTTTTCAGCTCGATGCCAGGGGGCATGAACGAGATGGCTCTTGCGGCCTCAGACTACGGCGCCCACGGCCCGTCAGTAGTGATCCTGCATTTCGTGAGGCTGGTGGTGGTCCTGTGTACAAGCGTCCCGCTGATCAAGTGGCTCTCTCGCTGAGGGGCTTCCGGCGCTGCAGGACGCCGATGATACGCCCCCACCCCCAGAAGAAGAACGCGAAAACCGCTGCCACCACTGCAGTTGCCGCGGCGGTGGCCACGAACGGGGCCGAGGGTCCGTAGATCTCCCCGAGGATTCCTCCGGCAGCGCCGATCACCAGAAATCCGAGCCCGCAGAAGGTTTCGCACAGGCCCATTGCCCACCCACGATACTCGTTCGGCACGCAGTCCGACCCCAGGGACAGGCTTGCCGGAGCCAGCGCCCCTGTGCACAGGCCCATCATCGACACTCCCGCGAACATGACCGGTTCGCTCTGCCCGTAGGCCAGGACGGCTGTGCCGGCGGCGCCCACAAGAAGGGCCGGCACAATCACTGCTCCCCTGCCGGCGCGCTCCGATACGGCGCCCGCAGCGAGGGATATTGCGACTCTGCCGACCCAGAACATCCCGACCAGCAGGCCTACAAGTTCGACGCGCAAGCCCCTAACATCCGCGAGCAGAGGCACAAACGTCCACATCAAGCCCACTATGAGGCAGTAGGAGAGGCAGGAGACAGCCGCAAGGGCAAGCTTCAACCGTGCGCCCGGATAGACCCTGGGCCCGCGCGCCTCCGAGCGGATCTCGCAACCCTCGTAGCCTGGTGCCCCACTGTCAGCAGGCCCTTTCGTGTGCCTGTCCGAACACCCTTCCGCGCGCCCTGCCGCTTGGATAGCCCTGTACCCTACACCCTGACCCCCGCGCCTGAGGCTCCCGAGCCTTTGCCTCCAGGTGCGCGGGACCCACCAGCCGCTGGCGACACCGACCATGGCGACAAGCCCTGCGCTGAGGCTCGCGTGGAATGCCGCCTGGTATCCGAATGCCCCGGCTAGCCACCCTCCGGCTGAGGATCCGAGGAACACTGCTATAGGAAACACAGTATAGATGATCCCCATCGAATGCCCCGCAGTCTCCTTGCCTGTGGTGGACGCCGTCTCCATAGCCGGCCAGAACGCCGCCAGGCACAACGAATCCAAGGTTTTCCCCAGGGCGAGCATGGCAACCGTCCGAGCTATGGGGTAGATAACGGCGGACAGTGAGACGGAGATGGCAGAGAAAAGGAATATGAGTTCGGGGCCAACTATGTCCGCGAGCCGGCCAAATGGGAAGGCTAGGAGGGCATGGAGGACAGAGGCAGATGCCGCGATCGCCCCCACCTGGCTGTAAGAGGCTCCTCTGAACTGGGCGTACAGCGGAAAGACCGGACCGCTCAGGCCCCCTGCGATCGACACAAAGAACGTGACCGCCGCGAGTCCGACGATCCGTTTTGTGATCATCCCCTGCGTGCTACTTGTCGCCAAATCTGACTTCAAGCCCGATCTCATCCTCCGGTGGGATCCCGTCGATTCCGATGAGCGGGATCTGATGGAGTTGGACCAGGTCCGACGCGCCCCGTCCCCCTGCCCAACTTATACCCATATTACCACCGTCTGACCCCGGCGGAAAACAGGTTGTTTGTAGAAACCCGGAGCCTTGGGCATCCCGGAGTGGATCCCCATGGCAAGCTGCGTGTTCTTCCGATGATCCCCCGTGGTTGGCTGGCAGGCCGTCGGGGGAATCCCCACGGCTCCAGAAGGGAAGCATAGACTATCATGCTGATGCGGGACACGGGGAGGGTGCGCATGGGAGACGCAGGTGGCGAGGTTGAGACCCGTCTGGAGGACTTGCCCGACCGGCTCAAGGTGGGAGACGTCGCACATTTTCTGGGAGTGAGGCCGTCCACGGTGCGCAAGTGGGTGCGTTCAGGACGGTTGCCAGCTGTGGTGGAAGGCCGAACGGTCCGGGTCTTCAAGCCGGTTTTCGAGGAGTTTCTCAGGAGAGGCACAACACAGTTCGCCCGTGACTTGCCAGAATTCCTCACCGCTGCTGAGGTTGCGGACATACTCAGAGTCCACCGGTCTACGATATACTACCTCATCCGACGCGGGGACATGGCCGCCGTGTGGGTCGGTCGCTCGCCCCGTGTCCCCAGTTCGGAGCTGCGGAGGTTCATAGAGCAAGGCGGCACCCGCGCATCTTCGGACCACCAGGATAACCAGTCACTGGGCCAGGGTTCCGAGGGCCGGCGGGTGTACCGTGTGCAGAGGCGCCTCCCAGATCAAGAGTACCACTGAGCCGGGGCCTTCCCGAATCGGCGCCCGTGCTTTGCCTGGGCCGCAAGGGTGGAATCCTCGCGAGGTCAGCCGGCACTCTGCCCCCGTCGCGCCCCCGCGACGTTTCGTCGCCATTCTTTCTGCGCACCTTGTCCTCGGTGCGCACGTCTCCCATCCTTCTCCGTGTGCTCACCCACACCCGTGAGCAGAACCGTCACCTTGTCCGGCCTCACTCGCACGATCCCATTTTCAACCTCCACGGTCTCCACTCCGCCGCCCGCCCTGACTCTGAGCGTCCCAGGGCCGAGACGCCCGGCAAGCCGTGCATGTCCCGGCAGGATTCCGACGTACCCGTCGGCCGTCGGGAGCACCGCTGATTCAGCCTGTCCGCGGAATACAATCCCCTCCGGCGACAGTATCTCGACTTCCATCACGCATCATGCACCTCCGACGCCGCCGTGCCCGGACGGGGCTGTGACGTCGCGGCCACCACTGCCCACGTCCCCGGCGGGTGCTCGGGCTCTGTCAATTGCCTCGTCAATAGTGCCAGCCATGTAGAAAGCATCCTCCGGGATGTCGTCCAGCTCGCCGTCGAGGATCAGCCTGAACCCACGCACGGTCTCCCGCACGGGCACGGACCTCCCGGCCAGTCCGGTGAACTGCTGGGATACGAAGAAGGGCTGGGAGAGGAACTTCTGGATCCGTCTCGCCCGCGCGACCTGCGCCCGATCCTCTGGCGACAGCTCATCCACTCCAAGTATCGCGATAATGTCCTGTAGCTCGCGGAATCTCTGAAGGGTCGCCTGCACCCGCCGGGCTACCTCGTAGTGTTCCTCCCCCACCACCGTAGGGTCGAGAAATCGGGACCGCGACGCGAGAGGGTCCACCGCGGGGTAGATCCCCACCTCCGCGATTCGCCTCTCCAGGTTCGTGGTAGCGTCTAGGTGCGCGAAGGTCGTCGCGGGGGCAGGGTCGGTGTAGTCGTCGGCCGGGATGAAGACCGCCTGGATAGAGGTTACCGACGCCCGGCCTGTCGAGACTATCCTCTCCTGCAAGGCCCCGAGTTCGATGGCGAGAGTCGGCTGGTAGCCCACAGCGGACGGAATCCGGCCCAGAAGCGCCGAGACCTCCGCGCCGGCCTGGATGAACCGAAAGATATTGTCGATGAAGAGCAGGACGTCCTGCTCCTCCCGGTCGCGGAAGTACTCCGCCATGGTGATCCCCGCAAGTGCCGCGCGGAACCTTGCCCCAGGCGGCTCGTTCATCTGTCCGAAGACCAGGATTGCATGGTTCAGTACCCCGGTCCGCTTCATCTGGAGCCAAAGCTCGTTCCCTTCACGAGTTCTCTCCCCGATGCCGATGAACACGGACCTCCCTCCATAGCTCTCTGCCACGTGCCTCATAAGCTCCATGACAAGCACAGTCTTCCCGACTCCGGCCCCTCCGAACAGTCCGATCTTCCCGCCTTTCGGGTAAGGGGCCAGAAGGTCTATGGCCTTGATCCCCGTCTCCAGGATCGCCCTCGGGGGCTCCTGTTCCTCGAACGGAGGCGGGGGTTTGTGGATGGGCTGCCGGTCTTCTGTCTTGACCTGTTCTCCCCCGTCGACTGTCTCCCCAAGGACGTTGAAGACGCGCCCCAGGATCTCGGGTCCGACGGGGACCGTGAGTGGCCCACCCGTGTTGATGGCCCTCATCCCTCGGCGCATCCCCTCCGTAGGCAGCAGGGCGATGCACCTCACTCTCCTGCCACCCAGGTGCTCGTGAACCTCGACGAGGACTTCACGCGGGGAGATGGGGTGGTGCTCGTCCATGCCCAAGCCGGAAAGGAACAGAATCTCCTCTTCTTCGTCGGGCACGAGCCGGAGCGCGGTGTGGATGGGGGGCACTTCGCCTTCGTCGAATTCCACCTCGATTACGGGCCCGGCTACCCTCACAACGTGCCCATCTGACTCATGTGCCTCGGCCACGGCCATCCCTCCCGTCGATTCCCGCCCCGCCCCCAAACG
>JANLFS010000090.1:5800-11629 GCA_024655925.1 Bacillota bacterium
CGCGCCCGTGCCAGCTCTTGTAACGATCTCCGCGCTCTCGACGATTTCGATGAGCTCTCTGGTGATGGCGGACTGCCGAAGCAGTCGGCGTCTGGCCTCCAGCTCCTCGAGCATCTCTCCTGCCCCTTCCGCCGCAGTCCCCATCGTTCGCATCCTGGCGGCACTCTCAGAGACCCTGCTCTCGAGAAGCGCGAGGTGGACCGCAGCGAGCACGCAGGCGTACTCGGACTCGAGCAGCACCTCACCAGGGTCCCCGGCGAAGATCCACTCCTCCTGTCCCCCGCTGCCGCGGCCCGGGGCGGGAAGCACTTCCTCTACCTCCGCTCTCTGCTCCAGGATGTTCTCGAACCGGGTCTGCACCACGGTAACCCCGGCGAGGCCTCGGCTTTCCCTCAACTTCCATATAGCGCCCGCTACCGCCCTGGCTGCGCGGGCCGCATCTCTTCCGTCCGGGGCTGGCATCCCGACGAGCAATTCCCGGCCGCCTTCCTCAAAATGGCGAAGGACGATGTTCCCGGCCACTGCCACTGCGACGTTATGGTTGCGCCCGGCCAGGACAGAAATGGTCCTGTCCGCTTCCGCCAGGAGCTCCGCGCCGAGTGTCCCTGCAAGCCCCCTGTTCGGCCCAGCCACCACCACCGCCCAGATCCCACCCGGGTGCTCGCCCGCACCCCTGCCTGGGGGCACGCCACCCAGCCGCGTGCCGTCCAGCTCCATGCCTCCCGCCCGGACATCCTCGTGCCACGCCACCTCCGCGAGGATATCCCTGGCGGCTCTGGCGAACTCCCTGGCTGGCTCCAAAAGACCTTGGGTGCGCGCGAACGCAGCTGCCTCCGCGCGCTCGAGAGCCCGAGCAAGGTACTGGATACTCTCGACCGCCCTGGTACGCCTGGTGAGCTCAGCGGCCTCTGTCATGCCGCCTCGCCCCCTCCGCGGACTGCAGATCCCAGCCCCGTGTCGCTGTCCCGCCCGGTGTGCCCCGATCGCGCGCTTCCCCGGCGCCGCCCCGGCCTTCCTCCCCGCGAACTGCCTCTCCGCCCGATCTCCGAAACTCCCGCGCGGCCTCCTCCAGATCACGGAGAGACTCGGCGAGCTTGGCCCCCTCTCGTATCCTCCGGGCCACGGCCGGGCGGGTTCTCTTCACTATCTCCACGAACCTCCGGGCGGATTCACGTACTGACTCGACCGGAACGTGATCCAAGAGACCGTTTACGCCCGCCCAGATCATGATCACCTGGTCCTCAGTGGGGACGTGCTCGAGCGGCCTCTGTTTGAGCAGTTCCACGAGGCGAGCCCCTCGTGTGAGTGTCCGGCGGGTCTCCACGTCCAATTCAGTGCCAACCTGCGTGAAGGTGAGCAGTTCACGGTAGCGGGCGAGGTCCAGCCTGAGCCGGCCTGCCACGTCCTTCATGGCTTGCACCTGGGCGTCTCCTCCTACCCTTGACACTGAAAGCCCGGGGTTGACGGCGGGTCGCACGCCTTCTAAGAAGAGGTCCGGGTCAAGAAAGATCTGCCCATCGGTGATTGAGATGATGTTGGTTGGGATGTAACCGGAGACGTCTCCTCCGAGTGTCTCCACGATGGGAAGGGCCGTGACTGAACCCCCGCCCAGGTTCTCCGAGTGCTTCACGGCGCGTTCGAGGAGCCTGGCGTGGAGGTAGAAGATGTCCCCGGGGTAGGCCTCCCGCCCCGGGGGCCGGCGGAGGAGGAGCGACATCGTCCGGTAGGCCTGGGCGTGCCTGGTCAGATCGTCGTACACCACCAACGCATGCCTGCCCGAGTACATCCAGTGCTCGGCCATAGCCGCGCCTGAGTAGGGCGCGAGGAATTGGAGGGGCGCGGGATCAGCGGAAGTCGCCACGACGACCGTGGTGTACGGCATGGCCCCGGCCTGCTCCAGGATGTCCACCGTACGAGCGACTGCCGTGGCCTTCTGGCCTATGGCCACGTAGACACAGTAGACACCTCTGCCCCGCTGGTTTGTGATGGCGTCGATGGCGAGAGAGGTCTTCCCCGTCTGCCGGTCGCCGATAATGAGCTCGCGCTGTCCCCGGCCGATGGGAACCATAGCATCCACCACGGTAACCCCAGTGGAGAGAGGTTCCCTGACTGGGCTTCGGTCAGCTATTCCGGGAGCCGGCGCCTCCACCGGGGACCGCGCGTCCGGCACGATGGGGCCGCCCTCATCGATCGGCACTCCAAGCACGTTGACCACCCGGCCCAGAAGCGCCCGTCCCACCGCCACGTTCATGATCCTTCCGGTGGACCGCACGGTCTGGCCTTCCCTGATGTTCTCGTCGGATCCCAGGACCACGCAGTAGACTTCGTTCCGCTCCAGGCTGAGCACCATCCCGTGGGTGCCGTCTGGGAACTTGACGAGCTCTCCCATCATGGACATATCCAGTCCGCTGGTGCGGGCTATGCCGTCGCTCACAGAGAGCACGGTGCCCACATGCTCCACTGCGGGCGGGAACTGCGTCATGGCCACTACACGCCGAAGAGCGGCCGCGAACTCCTGGAGGGCATCCAGGTCTTTGAGCCCGGCAGTGGCTTTCTCCATCCGTGAATACAGGAAGGCCAGACGGGTGCGGACTGTTCCGTCCACCAGGAGGTCCCGCGCCTGAACGGAGATGCCCCCTAGCGCAGCAGGGTCGATGTCCACAGAGAGCCTGACATCCCTGCCCGTCCTCAGCTCTACCTGGTCCTCTATGCGCTCAAGATCGCGCTCGTGAAGTCTCTCGCTTGTTCGGACTCTGACCCGGAGTGGCGGTTCATGCATTCTGTCTGTCGCTCCCCCCACTCTCCATCTCCGCCAGGAACTCTTCTACGATGCGCCGGTTGTCCGCGCTATCCAGGGACCTTTCCACCACCCGGGACGCGGCATCGATTGCAGTGTCGATGACCAGGTGTCTGAGTTCCTCCCAGGCGCGCCTCCGTTCCCGTTCCACTTCCTCGCGGAGGGCATCGTGGGCACGTCTTGCCTCGTCCCTCGCCCTGGCCACTATCTCATCGAACTTCCTGTCTGCCTCCTGGTGCGCGCTCTCCTCTATGGAGGCTGCCTCAGCCCTGGCCTCCGCAAGCCTTTGCTCGTACTCTGCCCGCAGCGCGGCCGCTGCGGCCCTATCCTCTTCTGCCTCCCGGCGCAACCTCTCCACCGTCTCTGCCCGCTCACGGATCACGTTCTTGATCGGCCTGTAGAGAACGGCCCGGAGGATCAGGACGAGGAGGAGGAAGTTGACCAGAGTCGCGACGAAAGTCATGTTCAGGTTGAGCATGGTTCAACCCCCCGGACGCCCTGCCCGGATCAGCGGAATGGGTTCGCAAGGAGCAGAATGAGAGCGATGACAATGGCGAGGATGGGAGTGGCCTCCACAAGTCCTATGCCAATCAACATGGTCGAGAAGATAGAGTTCCTGGCCTCGGGCTGCCGGGCAATGGCGTCCATGGCCCTCCCTGCGACATGGGAGTTGCCGAGCGCCGCGACTGCGGCCGACACGCTTACGATGATCGCTATAGCCCCAATAGATGTCAGGATCACCATATGGGAAGGTGTCACGGTAACTCACTCCCTGCCGTGGCTGTGACCTGGGTCCGCCTCCATCGCCACATAGGAGATGGAGAGCATCGTGAAGAGGTATGCTTGGAGGACCGAGATGAACACGTGGAACAACTGGCCGAATAGAGGCACGACGAAAGCCACAAGCTTTGCGAGAACCAGAATCAAGACATCCCCTGCGAACATGTTGCCGAAGAGCCTGAAAGCGAGGGTAATGATCCTGGTCCCCGCCTCGATCAGGTTCAGGGGCAAGAAGAGCAGATTGGGCTCGAAGTACTCACGCAAGTACCCGTCAAGTCCTTTCGTGCGGATCCCCACCGCAGCGCTTGTCGCGAAAACCGAAACCGCAAGTGCCAGCGTGACGTTGATATCCGCTGTCGGTGACCGCAGTCCTGGCACGAGCCCGAGGAGGTTCGCCACGAGTATGAAGAGGAAGAGGGTGCTCATGACCGGGAAGGCGCTTCCCGCCCGGCCGGGTGTGTTCCTCTTGACTAGCCCGTCCACGAACTCAACTGCGAGTTCGGCCACGGCCTGCATTCCCGAGGGTCTCCCAGGGTTGAGCCTCGACAAGACGAGGATGCCGAACACGGTGAGAATGCCCATTACCACCCAGGTCATGACGACCGTGTCCCAGTTGAGCACAAGACCCCCGATGCCCCTGACGGTGTGTGCCCCGATCTCAGTCTCCGTCCTGGCCGCCCCCAAGCCCGGGGTCAGGGCTCTGTGCAGGGCACGGCGCGCTGCGCTCAGCCCTCCGTGCGATCCCTACGAGTGCCAGTACCGCAGCGAGCTGTCCAGTTCCGATTCCCACGATCGACCCCCATGCCCCGGTTGGTCCCCAGCCCCTGGTCGCGAGCCATACCGCTGTACACGCGATGAAGGACCTGGCGATGAACCACATCCCGGAAACGCGGGAAGACCCTCTTCCGCGGGCCGACTCTTGCGCAGCGGCCGTGAGGCTGACCTGCCCCAACAGCATCACAGAGTTGATGGCCGCCCCGGCCACCCCCATCACGAATCCGGGGAGGAACCCCGGCAATGACATGAGGCTCGACAACGTCTCTTCCCTCCCGGATTGGGATAGCCTGGACACCCATGGTCCACTGTCCAGTACTGCCCCGGACTTCCCCTGCGTATTCCGTTACAGAAACTAGCCCGTTCTGAACCCCCATAAGAAAATCGAGGCCGTGGGCACCTTGCCCCACAGCCTCGACTCTCACCCTTATACTCAGCGCGTCACCCTCGAAACGCCCTGGTCGCATTCACTACGGCGATCAGGGCCACGCCCACGTCGGCAAAGACTGCTCCCCACATGCTGGCCAGTCCCACCGCGCCGAGTGCCATCACAATCCCCTTCACTCCCAGGGCGAACACGATGTTCTGCACCACGATCTGCCTGGTACGCCTAGCTACGGACAGAGCATCCGCGATCTTGCCGGGGTTGTCGTCCATGATCACGACGTCCGCGGCCTCGATGGCTGCGTCTGAGCCCAGAGCTCCCATGGCGATCCCGACGTCCGCGCGGGTGAGCACGGGGGCGTCGTTGATACCGTCTCCCACGAACGCAACCTTGCTTCCGCTCGGCCGTCCCGGCTCGGCCATGACAGCCTCGACTGCCGCCACCTTGTCTTCTGGCAGTAGGTTCGCGTGAAACTCCGGTATTCCGACCTCGGCTGCCACCTGCTCTGCTACGTGGGCGTCGTCCCCGGTCAGCATCACGAGCCGCCGGACTCCGGCCGAACGAAGCCTCCGCACTGTCTCGGCCGCGCCTGGCTTCACAGTGTCGGCCACACGTATCCTTCCTGCCAGCGCACCCCCGGAGGCTACGTGCACGACAGTCCCGTCCGTCTCACATATGTCGTGGGGGATGCCCTCCCGGTGAAGCATTCGGTCGTTCCCGGCGATCACGGACACTCCGTCGAGCATCGCTCTGACTCCACATCCTCCGATTTCGTCGCACTCCGCCACTGCCGCGAGATCGAGAACCCTCATCGGACCGCCGGCGGTGTAAGCCCGGCGGATCGAGGCGGATACCGGGTGAGTGGAGTGGGCGCCGGCACGAGCGGCCATCCTCAGCACATCACCCTGGGAGAAGCCGTTCGTCCCGGTCACCTCGACAACCCTGAAGGATCCTTCGGTGAGGGTGCCTGTCTTGTCGAACACCACAGTGTCTACCGCGGTGAGGGTCTCGAGAAAGTTCGCCCCCTTTATCAGGATCCCACGGCGGGACGCTCCCCCGATACCGGCAAAGTATGACAGGGGAACCGAGATCA
>JANLFS010000091.1 GCA_024655925.1 Bacillota bacterium
CGATGACCGGGACCCTCGCAGGAGGATACGCGTCGAGCCTCCACTACCTGCTCTTTGCCCTCGACCCTCAGCTCATGAAGGACATGGGGTTTGAGTACCGCAGCGTGCAGCAATTCGTGAACACCTATGGCGTTCTGAGGCGAGTAATCGTCACAGACGCCGGAGAGGTGTTCAACAAGAGTTCGCGAGGCGCCGATGAGAGCGTCCGGCTGAAAGAGCTGCCGGGCGTAAGTCTCAAGCTGTTCTCCAGGCATTTGCTGGACAGTACGGCGTTCATCAACCTCGAGGACATTGCTGACGGGTTGCCGCCTTATGACGAGTATGTGGAGATAGTCGAGATGACCCCCGATCAAAGAGCCGCTTACGATGCGCTCGAAAGCTCGTTGAAGTCAGCCATAGGAAGGTCAGGGCCGAAGGCGTCCGCCCAGTATCTTCAGACCCTTCTTGCGTATCCGGACAGGCCCTTTGGCAATCCACAGATACTCGACAGGCAAACCGGCAGAGTAGTTGCGAAGCCCGTGGAACTGCCCCAGAATCGGATTTACCCCAAGGAAGACGCCCTGCTCAGCATCATACGCGATGAGGTCGGTAAGGGACGCCGCGTGTATGTGTACGTCAAGTTCACAAACAAGAAGGACGTTACCGCGAGGCTCGAGCAGGTGATTCGGGATGCCGGCTACAGGGTACGGGTCCTTCGCGCCTCGGTTCCTCCGGAGAAGAGGGAAGGGTGGCTGTCGCACGCGGTCGCTCGCGGCTGCCAGGTCGTTGTGGGAAATGCCGACCTCGTGAAGACTGGACTCGACCTCTACGACTTTCCGACGCTGGTGTTCTACCAGACGGGTTACAACCTCTTCACGCTCAGGCAAGCCGCAAGGCGCTCCTGGAGGATTGGCCAGAAGAACCCCGTCAAAGTGGTGTTCATGGCCTACAAGGAAACGCTTCAGGACGCGGCGCTGCGGCTCATGGGCGGCAAACTCAGAGCGGCTCTTGCTATCGAGGGCAAGTTCAGCGCAGAAGGTCTCCGGGCTCTCGCCCAGGGCGATGACATGGGCGCTGCGCTCGCAAAGGCCCTCATGGAGGGCCTCGAGCGGCTCGAGTCGGCGGAGACCTACTGGCGTAAGGCCAGGGCAGCTTCGGCGGGAAGGGACATCCTCGCGGGGTACAGCGGTTGGAGCTTCGTCGAAGTCGCTGCGAGAAGCAGACGCCGGAAGAGGGTAATCCCCGGTGTGTACCAGTTGGCGTGGGACTTCAACTGCATAGGACAGCAGCCTCTGCATCCGGAGCCTTCAGCGAGCCCGCCTCGAAAAGCACGAGCCTCGACGCAGGAGGGATTAGCATGAGGTGTAGAGTATGCGGGAAAGAGTTCTCGCGGGACACCGCGGTCTCTCCGACGCTGTGCAGTTCCGAGTGTTTCGAGGTGAGCTTCTGGGTCGAGAAGCTTGTCTGGAAGCTCAATGGCGACCGGACCCCCGACGGCGCGATGGTAGCCAGAATACGCGGACAGCACTTCGTCATCCCCGCTGGCCACTCTGCCGGATTCCAAGGAGTCGCAGGCCACGAGTTCGTCATCGCGTTCATCGCTGGACCGCACAACGGCCTCGTCGTTATCACGCGTGACCTCTGGCACCAGGGGGACATCCCCCCGCGTTTTCGCGCTCAACTCAGCGATAACGCCGTCTTCCTGGACGGCCCGTCGCAGGTGGCAAGATCTGCGAAGGTTGCCGTGTCACCGGCGGGAGAACCGGTTCCTGTGTCTGTGTCTGGAGGTGCCCCTTCAGGGGCAGCTCCCGAAGTCATTCTTTGAATACTCCGGCGTTGCTTCGCTGGTTTTCTGCGCGCCTTCGGCGCTCGTAGTCTCGCGGACACGATCTGTGAGACCCCATGAACGGTTCCAAGTCACGCCGCCCGCCACGATGGGCGGCGCGCCTTTCACACTACCAAATGAGGGGGATGGTTTTCGTGCAGCTGCCGCTAGTGGCAGACGACGCGGACACGATCCGCACGGCGATAAGCCCTTCATACGTCCCAACCTGGGGAATCGGCGAGTGCCTTCGCGAAGTCTTGCAGGAAGGCCTGGATTTGATGGCCCGGGGGTACAGGGTCACCGTGGGGGCGCGCAACGGTTTCGCGATAGTAACCGATCTCGGGCCGGGGCTCAGGCGCGAGCACCTTGCCCTGGGGCAATCGAGCAAGAGAGACGAACCTGACCTGATTGGCAATTTCGGCGAAGGAGTAAAGCTTGCAGCCTTGGTTGCAGCCCGTCTTGGCAGGCGGATGAGAATCGACAGCGTAGGCTTCTCGGCCGAGCCGTTCATTGCGCGCGATCCTGCGCTGCAGTGTGAGGTGCTCATGTTTCGCCTAGGGCCTTCGCGGAGGACACGCGGGACAAGAATCGCGGTCGAGGCAAGTGGGAAGGAACTGGAGGAGGCCAAGTCTCTGTTTCTTCACTGGCACAGAGGGCGGCGATTCGGGGACGATAGAGTCTTCCTTCCAGGCGGTAGGCTTTACATCAACGGGGCATTGGCGGGCAAGAGTGAGAGGTGGCTGTTCAGCTACAACGTCATGGGCCAGCAGGCAGCCAAGCAGGCGCAAAACCGAGATCGCACCATTGTTGACGAGGACTTCGTGCGACGCTACGCCAAGGAGGCCCTCGAGAACACGCATAGTCGACGTATCATCGAGACGCTCCTGCGTGCGCACGCCCGTGAGGAGTCGTATCTCGAGACGGACCTCTATATGTACCCGACATCGAAGATGTGGGTTCAGACTGCCTGCAAGATTGTCGGACCAAGGTCGAAGACTGTTATGAACTACGATTCACGAACCGATCTTGAGGCTGAGACTCACGGCTTTGCTGTTGTAAGGTGCTACGGCGCCTGGCGCGGGGTGCTTGAGAGCCTCGGTTATCTGACAAGCCGGAACGTAATAGAGCGCCTGCGGGCGAAGAAAATGGTGCCTGCCAGGCTGACCCCGACAGAAGCCGCTCTGCTCAAAGCAGCAATAACTGCCATTGGCAAGGCGTATGCGCCTCCCGGAAGGGTCCGCGTGACTGAGCTGGAGGACCTGTTGTCGGACGGGGATTGTCCGACACCGGCTATCTACAATCCCAAAACCGACGTCATCTGGCTCTCGAGAATTCTATTCCGGGACCCATCCGGGCTACTTCAGACTCTCCTTCACGAGACTGTCCACAAGCATTCCGGGGCTCCCGACGCTTCACGTGACTTTGAGACGGCCCTGTGTCGTTTGGCGGCCGCTCTTGTCAGCAGGTTCTATTGTGTGGAGGAAACGGGCTTCTGGGACAGGGCATGCGATCTCGTTAAGGAGCAAAGAGCAAAGGGAGACAGCGGCAGCTCAATCACCTATTGCGCAGCATGACAGTTCTAGCGGCTCCCTGATCGACTGGCCGAAAGACCGGCTTCCTGTTACTAAGAAGGAGGGGTAGTGGTGCCAATCAAGGGGTTGACCGACGTACTAAGGATGCCGCGCCTTGGCGTCATCCGGCTCGGCATCAAGGTCAAGGCGGGCTCAAAGGAGGTTCCGCAGGCCACCGACTACTTCGTCGTCCCGGATGAAGTCAAAGCAGTGTACGGAGACAAACCCAAGAGCCTCGACATCATGTTTCCCACTAACGACCTCGACCAGGTCTTTCCGTGTTGGTATAAGCGCTACGGGGATCAGTGGGGCCTCATTTGTCGAGGCGACGGAGAGGCGGCCAATCTAAGTCTCGACTACCTCAAGAGCTTCCCGCACAACGAGTATGGCGTGGTTGCCCGGGATGGCTCCTACTACATCGGAGACCTCGAGGTCCCCGTCGTGACCGACAGCACACTTGCCGGTCGGGCGTGGGTCAGAATTCCCTGCCAGGGAACAAGGTGTCCCCTCGCTGCCGCCAACAAATGCGGTCCAGTTGGGCAACTGAATGTGTTTCTTCCGAAGGTCATTGGTGTGCTTGGAGTGTACACCATCAAGACTTCTGGAAGAGACAGCATCCAGAACATCATAGGGGGCGCCACCGCCCTCCAGACGATTGCGTCAGGGCGGCTCGCCATGATCGGCTTAAAGCTCTCAGTTAAGATGGAGGAAAAGCACCCGCTCCTGAAAGACGGAAAGCGCATCAAGACGGTAGTGCCGGTCCTTCATGTGGACATGGGATGCTCTCTCGAGCAGCTCATGCCGCAAATCAAGGAGGTCGCGGCGCTCGAGAAAGGGACTGGAAGTGTGCGGCCCCTGTTCCCTGAGTTGCCCGAGTCGACGGAGGGTGAAGGGGAGAGCGACAACGCTACGCCAACGGCCGTCGAGGCGGCGCCTGCGCAAGAAACGATCTCGGAGGCGCCCCACGCGACGCTGGTGGGAAACGAGGCAAAAGCCGGGACGAGTGCCCCCGCGAAGAAGGCCGCTGCGGAGGCCGAGGGAAGGTCCAGGGCCAAGGCAGACGCCGGGCCCGAAGCGGAACCTGAGGCAGAAAGCCAACCCAAAAACCAGCCAGCCTCGGAGGCAACTGCGGCTCGGCCGAAGGGGAACGCCGAACCAACTGTGCCAGAGCAGATCACCTTCTCGGAGGCGGACGACGAGGACCCGTTCGCCGATCTAGGTCAGGAAATCGAACCGTTCGCCGTTCTAAAGGTGCTAACGACGCCGGTGCCCCAGAAGTCCTCCCGGTCCAAGGCGCACGACACGGTGTTCTTCAGGGCCGTGTGCATCGATAGCAACGGCCTGCCGCAAGTGGTGAAAGGCAGTCAATACAAGTGCTATACCACGCCGAACGATACGTCGTTAATGGATCTTCAGACCAAGTGCTCCGTTAACGATCTCATCGAGATCACGCTGGACACAGGAATTGCAACAGCTCCGGACCTCCTGATCCTCAAGACATACAAGAAACGCCGGGAAGAGGAGGGCCGAAAGGCCGCCTGAGTATCGGTGTTCTGACGGGGAGGGAACAGCATGGCGCTAGACATCTCCGCGCTACAGCTGAAGCCCGTGGCAAATGGAGAGCTCAATGGGTCATGCCCCTTCTGCGGCGACAGAAAGAAGCATTTCTATCTGAACCCCCATAAGGGGGTCTATCGGTGCTTCAAGTGCGGCGCGTCAGGCCGTGTGGATGGCGCCTCGCACTATGTTCCTATGGCGCCTCTCCAACGCGAAGAGCCCTTGGCGGATGACGACACCCTTGATAGGGTGTACAACATCCTGCTTAGAGCTCTGCACTTATCGAGGGAGCACCGGGAACAACTCATGTCGTCAAGGCGGGGCCTATCGGCGCAAGCCATCGAACAAAACCAGTACAAGACGCTTCCTCCAAAGGACCGAATCGGAATCGCGGGAAGAGTAGCTGAGTGGGTAGAACCCAGGGGGGTCCCTGGGTTCTACCTTTACACCGGCAGGCACGGCAGGCAACTGTGGTGTCTTGCGGGCCCGTCGGGCCTGCTCATCCCGATGAGGGATTTCGACGGACGAATACGCGGCTGCCAAATCCGCCCCGACAGGCAGATAGGCGCCAGGTACGTCTGGCTGTCTTCTGCGAATCCGAGAAGAGGTTCAAACGGGACCGGGGCAAGAGCCGTGTACCATGTGGCGCGGGCTGCCGATTCCAAGACGGTCTGGCTTACCGAGGGTCCCCTCAAAGCAGACATAGCCGCCTCACGAATGGGGAAGACCTTTGTGGCTGTTCCTGGGGTGAACTGCTGGAAAGGATCCCGGGTTGTTGAGGACTTGCTTGCCAATGGGGTCCAAGCCGTCGTGATTGCCTACGATTCGGATAGCGTTGCTAACGAACACGTTGCCCGGGCGGCGACCGAACTGGGGCGGGCGCTCCAGAAGAGTGGAATCAGAGTGTCGTACGCCTGGTGGCCCCCCGCAAAGGCGAAGGGTATAGACGACCTTCTTCTCCTGAATGCAGGGCCCCGGGTCGTCAACGAAAAGGCGTGGCTTCGCCTGCTCAAATCGAGAGGGGGCCGCGTCCCTGGATGAACACGGTCCATCTCTTCGGAGAGGTCTGCACACCAGTGAAAATCGAGGTGGTCAAGACGAAAGCTGGCCCGCTAAAGAAGGCCAAGGTAACGCTCAAGGTCATCTGCCCCAACGGGAAGCCGGAGGCAATTCCGGTCACCGCGTGGGACAGGGCGGCCGAGCGGTTGGCAGCGGCTCAACTGAGGCCGGGCCAGTATGTCCTGGTGGAAGGCCGCCTCCATGTCACATTGGGCAGCGACGACAACGCTGCTCAGCTATCTGTTCTCCAAGTGTTCTTGACTAACTTCACGAGCGTGGTGCCAAAAGCATCGTAAGGAGGGAAGCAGGTGACGGGCCGAACCCATGTCGGCATGGGCATAATTGCCTGTGCAGCGGTTCAATCTGCGGTACCGCGAGTCCTGAATCTGAGCAACCGACTCCCGTTGCTTCCGATAGCGGTCGGCTCACTGTTACCCGACGTGGATTGCCCGACCAGCACGGCGGGGAAGGCAATCCCGGGATCGAGACTGGGTCGAGTCGGAAGGGTTGTGGTTGGGGCCCTGTTGTTGGCCCTGGGCTTGCTGGCCTGCAGCGAGTCGGCGGCCACTCTCTCTCGGCAGGGAACCGCCCGGCCGGCACTCGTGATATGTGCTGTCGCGGTGGGGATCGTTCTAACCGGGCTCCTCGATCACAGAGGGTTCACGCATTCGCTCTTGGGGATCGCAGCAGCTGTCGGCCTGGCGGAGTATTTCTTGCCCGCCAGATGGCAGTGCGTTGGGTTCTGCTATGGGCTTCATATCCTGGCTGATGCCTTAACGCCTGCCGGGGTGCCCCTGCTGTGGCCGCTGAACAAGCGGTTCGGATTCGGCCTCGTCCGGACTGGGTCGACTGGATACGGACTCCTGAGCTTTGCAGTGTGGATCATGGCCATCGCGGCAGTCCTCAAGAAGGGAGTCGCCTTTGTATGAGGCGCAAACCTGTGCTGGGTGTAGATATCTGCAACACCATAGCAGAGGTGAACAGGGAAATCGGGAAGGTTTTCGGCCTTCCCGATTGGCGTCCCTATCGGTATTCAATGGCTCAGTTCGGGGTAGTCGGACCCGAGGTGGATGAGTTCTTCCTCCGGCATCCAGAGGTCTTCGAAAAGGCGCGGCCCGTTGAGGGCGCCGTTGAAGCGCTGCGGGAACTCTCCCGGCTGTGCCGAATTGCATATATCACCGCCCGGCCTCCGGAAGTGCGCGGAGTCACTGAGTGGTGGCTTAAAGAACACGGCTTTCCTCCCGGCCTTCTCATAATGGGGGAGGACAAGCCTAAAGCAGCCCGGATCTATCGGGCGGTGGCATTCGTCGAAGACTCTCCGTCCGAGATAGCGCGGTTGTCGAAGGTCTGTCGCGTACTCCCAGTCGGATGGGAGTACAACGGGAGTCAGGCCCGGTGGACAGACATCCAGGAGATGCTGGGGGTCGCATGAAAGAAGGGAGCCCTAAGGATGAGCTGGACATACTCGTTTACACAGTTTGACAAGTTCGAGTCATGCCCGCGGTCTTACTACGAGTCCTACGTTGTCGGAGCACCCGACATGCAGACGCAGGAACTCGAGCTGGGCAGGCTCTCGCATGAAGCTGTCCAGAGCGTGGTCCTGGGGCTGCTCCCAGTAGCTGAGGTGAGGGATTGGGTCGTGTCCCGCCTTCCAGAGACCCTCTGGTTGACGGAGCAAGACGCCGACACAATCGCGGACTGGGCGCAGAGGTTTTGCTCATGCTTCAGGCCGGATGGCTCCATAGAGTGCGAGAAGGAAGTCAAAATAGAAGCCGATGGGGTCGCGGTGCAAGTGAAAGTCGACATGCTCCAGCAAGTTGGCAATCGGATCATCATCTATGACCTGAAGACCAACAAAGACGCCTACGATCCCGGCGAGACCATGCAACTTCCGCTGTCTTCGTGGGTGGTGGCAGAGAAGTACGGCGTAGGACAGGTCGAGTGCCGCCTCTGGTTCTTGCGATACCGCGAGAAGCCTCTCAGAGCGGCCCTCTTCGGGTCGCCGCAGATGGAGAAGGCAAAGAACTGGGCAATCAGCACAGCTAGGGCCATCGAACAGGCGAAGACGCTTCCCGGCAGCGCAGGGTTTCCGGAGAGGCCAGGGACCGCCTGTCGAGCCTGCGGAGTACCGCTCAATTGTGTGGGAGTGTTTCCGCCCCTCACAAAGGAGATGCGACTCGACGACATAGGCGCTGACCAGATTGCCGGTCATGCTCTCCGGCTTGAGGCGGCCCTGGCCTTTGCCAAGAAGTATCTCCAGCACTACATCGAGGCCAACAAGCTGTCCTCGGTGGCGAGCAACGGCGAACACTGGGGGAACTTCCCCAAGCCGAAGTACCTGCTCACGCCCGAACGGCTTCGAGAGTTCGGCGAGATGGTGCTTGCGCAGGGAAAGGATCTTTCGCAGTTCCTGGAGATCAACCCCTGGACGGTCCTCAAGAAGGACAACGAACACATCAAGGCCTGGCTGGAAGCGCACGCCGAAAAATCGACAGTCACCTACTTCGGACACCGGGCGAAAGCGCCCGAAGCGGCGTAGCCAAGAGCACTAAGGGGAGGCGTTACCACGCCTCCCCACACAGCAGGCCAGGAGGGGTGGCATACTTGCTGGCGGTAGGCGCTTGAGACGCGCCACTCTTAGGTGCATGGGTACTTGCAAGACCCGGCCCGCTCACAGTTGGAACGGGCCGGGTCGGTTATGTGAAACAGGGCGTTGTTCCCGACAAGCCCTGCGGCTCGGCCTAAACCTGAAGAAGGGGGGCAGAAAGCACAGTGAGTACGAGGGGAGCGTACGGCTTCCGAATAGATGGTCGAGACAAGATTACATACAACCATTACGACTCGTATCCCGGCTATCTTGGAGTGGCGGTTCTTCGCTACGCGACGAAGACTCCTGTGGATAAGATGATCGACGTCGCCAGGGGGATCATTCTGGTTCAAGAAACCGATAGGCCGACGCCGCAACAAATCAAAGAGTGTTTGCCCTACTACGACGGGGGTGTCTCGGAGCAAACCGTCGAGGACTGGTACTGCCTGCTTCACCAGGCGCAGGGGAACCTTTTTGTCTACAACGATGGGCTCAAGTACATGATAGATAACCACGACTTTCTGGGCGACAGCCTGTTCTGCGAATGGGCGTACGTAATCAATCTCGACGAAGGCTTGCTGGAAGTCTACAAGGGCTTTCAGAAAGCACGCACCGAGAACAGATATGCTCAATTCATCGATCCAACGAGCAGTTATGCCAATTGTCGGCTGATCGCTACCTACCCCTTGACGGCCCTGCCCGACGAGACGAGATTCCTGGCCCAAATCGCCTTCTAGTAAAGCGTCTTCGAGGCCAGGATGCCTCCTGTATGGAAGTTTGCCTGATACGCGAGCCAAAACCCTGGGAAGCCCCTGGATTGGGAGAGAGAACTGGGTCGTACAATTGACGCCAGGACTTGCGGATCGCGGGTCATGGCCATTACCTCGAGAGACTCCAGGCGAAGAAGTGGGCGAGACTGGCCCCGGACGGAGACATATCGCCAGCCGGCATCATCATGGATCGGTGGAGACTGCCGGCGGGTGCCTCAGGACTCCGCCGTCGTCTTCGGGGGACAGCAAGATACCATCGAGATACTGAGGAGGACGAAGTGGTTTGAGCGACCAGGGGTGATCGTTCTATGGGCGTAGGAGGTACTAACATGCGCGTTTGTGTGATAGAAGAGGAAGACGGTGCTAGATGTTCACATCCTGGCTGGAAGACTGTGCGTGTCAAGGTCCGCGCAGACGGTATCGGAGTCGGCGCGCTAGGGAAACACTTCTACGTTGGCGCTGACCGCGATGCCCAAAGCGCTCAGGTAGAGGCCCTCCGAGAGACCCTGCGAAGGTATGCTGTAGGCGACTACATCGAAGTGAGGCTTTGTGAGCCCCATGGCCCGCACCGTATTGTAGGTACGCACGGCAGGACGGTTTGGATGGTGGTACATATTCCTGGCAGCGACGAGCCCTTGCATCTGGAGTTTCCGCAGCCAACGCCGCGGGATGCCACCAGGTTGTGTAACCTAATCTCAGCCGGCCTGGTTGGTTAGTGTTCCGGTATATCGCTAGACATAGGGGGTAATGCCCATGTGTTGCTGCGACAGCCACCTTCTCTCAGGCGTCGCAGGCCGGAACCAATCCCTTGCCGTGAACAGCGGGTACGAGGCACCCAGAAGAGGGGGAACCTGACATGGCATTTGCGAGAGAGCCGGAAAGACAATGGAACCTGCCGGGATTGTCGCGATGCGAGAAGTCCCCTGTGGTTCTCAGGAAGCGCCATCGCGTGGTGCATCCTCGAGTGCCCTACGGCGAAGAGCGTCGGTTTGGACGGGGGGCCAGTTTCGGCCCGCAGTGTCCATATTGCGGGGCAAGACCTGGGGTACATCACCAGCCTGGATGCCAGCTAGAGGAATGCTCAAAGTGCGGCAGTCAAGTCAAGAGCTGCAACTGTCGGGCGCAATTGGTGTAGCGCTTGTCAAGAGAGTGCAGGAGTCGGATCGAGAAACATCTGAAACAAGTGGGCGGCGCTGCTCCGCCCACATCGCAATTATTAGACTCTTCTCGGGTTCGTCTTGAATTGCGCGGCGTATGCCGCTGTTGCCTGCCGGGCGCGATCTGGCAAGCCGCTATGGTTCAGCATGACGGGGCACGAACAGTGCTTGGTCCCTTTCGTTTGCAAGGAAGGGAAGCGTGTGGGACCTGGGCTCTGTTGCATTGTTGAACAACAGAGAGGGGTAAGCGCACAGGCTGATAACATCGCAACCAAGAGGATCGGAGAGTGACTCTGATGGTGCTTCGCGTTGTCCCAGTCATCAACCCGTATGTGCGGACCCTGTGCCGACGCCCGTATCCCGGCCATCCGAAGGGTTGCCCCAACTATGCCAAGAAAAAGACGTGTCCTCCCGGGGCCCCGATGTTCGAGACGAGGTTCGACATGACTCAACCTGTGTACGCGGTGATCAATCGTTATGATCTGGCGTCCCACACAAAGCGCATGAAGGAAAGACACCCTGACTGGTCGCCCCGGCAGTTGGCGTGCTGTTTGTACTGGCAGCCTCTGGCGCGGCGACAGCTCATGGCGCTCATTGAGGACTTCCTTCGGAAAAACCCGGGCTACTCGGTGACGGTAACTCCAGAGGCAATGGGGATCGATGTCGCCACCACGTTGGCCCGCGCCGGTCTCAGGCTGCCATGGCCGCCCGTAACAGAGGCGTACCAGGTGGCAATCGCCGGCGCCCGCCTGCCAAGACGAAGGGAGGATCCGTGCTGTGAAGTTGCGGTGCCCACGGTGAGGAAGTACCGAGGAGTTCGAGAATACCGCGACGGTGATTCAGGTGTTTGACGGCGAGGGCAATGCACTCGGCCGGCATGAAAAGGATTGCCCGGGAAACGATCCGTCTTCGATGGAGTGTAATACTTGCGGGCGCGTCGGTAGTGTGTCCGACTTCAATGTCGAGAACCACACCTGCGATACCTGCATGCTTGCCAAGGACCATCGCTCGCAGGGCCCCTGGGCGCCTGCGTCGCAATGG
>JANLFS010000092.1:0-287 GCA_024655925.1 Bacillota bacterium
ATAGCCTTCTCCGCCATCCTCCGAGGTTCCAGGAAGCTCGGAAAGTACGTTCCCTCCCTCAGCTTGGGCATCCTCAGACTCAGCTTGCCCACTCTCGTATCCCAAGGTCTCGGCCTGTAGCCGTTTCGGTATTCGGGAAGTACGTTCCCTCCCTCAGCTTGGGTATCCTCAGACTCAGCTTGCCCACTCTCGTATCCCAAGGTCTCGGCGTATAGCCGTTTCGGTATGTCGATCGCTCCGCCGTTCTCTCATGCCTCTCCGCTCCGATTCTCTCAGTGGCCTCGAGC
>JANLFS010000092.1:297-10116 GCA_024655925.1 Bacillota bacterium
TGCCTTACATCCGAAAAGAACCGCGCTGGCGGCTGTCCTGTCAATGCCGCAAGGATCTTCCCCCCGGATTTACACCACTACCTAAGACACTAACGACACCTCCCCTCGCCCCCGATTTGCGACTCAGATGATCTACTGGTATCCTGTTTGTAGACGTATCTCATGAAGCCCGCGGCCAAGTCACAGACAGTCCGTCGGCACCCGGCATCGGTCGGCCCATGGGCGATCAACCCATCCTACCACGAAGCATAAGGAGGCCCACGCGCTTGACTCCGATGCGACATGGTTCGTGCCGGATCTGCTTTCTCCAGTTGCGACGGCCCTCGCGGCTCTGCTCCTCCTCGCCGCCGCGGTCCTCGGTCTCACTTGGGAGAAGTTCCAGCCGCACACAGATCTCACGGAGGTGTGTTACTTGAGACGTCATCTCTTCTCAGCCGCGCTTGCTCTTGCACTAGCCCTAGCCTCTCTTTCGCCGAGCTCAGCTCGGGCAACCCGGCCCTCTCTCGCTGTATGGGAGGAGAACGGCAGACGCTACGCTGGCCAAGGCTGGCGCGAGGAGCGAAACGGGATCACCGTCGTGCACTTCAAGGGGACTCACCGCGAGATCGGAGCTCAAAACTACCTACTTCTAGCGTCTGAAGCACTGGAATTGAGGGATCAGTTCAATCCCCTCTCTCAACCCGCGAAGGGGTGGGACCGGGTCGTGCAGATATTCAAGGATTTCTACATGCGCGCCAAGATAGCACCGGGCTTCCTGCGCCATACCCCCCCGGAGTACGTAGAGGAAATGAAGGGTTTCGTCCAGGCCGCTGAGGGTCGACAAGCGCGCGATTTGACCCCCATTCTTCTGCCAAACGTGTTCGCCGAGATCGGCCTCGTCTACGGCTGCACCTCCTTCGCGGCTTTCGGCCCAACCACTGCCGACGGCAGCCTCTACCACGGGCGCAATCTCGATTTCGACGGATCCCACTCCTTCGGCCGTTACGCTATAGTGGCCATCTACGAGCCCGAGGGCAGCTATCCGTTTATCGCGCTCACCTACCCCGCGAACATAGGCGTCATGCAGGGCATGAACATCCATAGCATATGCGTCTCAATGAGTTACTCCAAAGCCTCTCCGGAACATATCACAACCGACGGAATCGGCTACCAGTTCCTGCTCAGGCAGGTCCTGGAGAGAGCCGCGACTCTGGATGACGCCGTGGAAATCATCAGACACGCGCCAAGGACAATCGGGCTCGACATACTCGTCTCCGACGCCAAGATCCCCGACGCGCGCGTGATAGAGGTCGCCGCAGACCGGTACCAGGTGCGCACGCCCGGCCCGGAAGGCGCGATCTGGGCGACGAACCGATACGAGACCCCATGGATGCAGGAAATCCAAAGCCCGGGATGGCTAGCCTCCGAAGCCCGCGACGCGCGCCTGAGAGAGCTTTTCGCGAAGTTCCATGGAGCGCAAGGCCTGGACCTCGAATCCTCAGCCTCGATACTGAGAGACAGGCACGAGCCTGGGACTCGTGCATATGACTCATTCACAATAGGAATCAACAACCCCTCATCAATAGCCACCGTGCTTTTCGCTCCAGCGCAGCTTCGCATGTGGGCGGGCGTAGTTGGCGACCACGGCTCCTCAGCCGACGGAGTGTTTCACGGGTTCGACCTCCTGGCCGAACTAGGGCTGGAGCCGCGGGTCCCAGAACCGGTGGTCGACATCCTCCCGATCGATCCCAACACCCCCGGCGCCCGAGATTGGTGGGCGTTTTGGGAGGCAACATACCAGCATTCCATAGGCAACCACGCCCGCGTCCGAGACTTGCTTCTCCCCGTCCTCGCGGCAAGGCCCGAAAGCCAGGGCACGCTCAGACTTCTCGGCCGATCCGCCTTGTTCAGCGGGGATGGCGCCTCCGCCGAGGCCTACTTCCGCCGAATTGTAGAGCTTGACAACCCCACCGATGCTCGAGGCCTCGCTGAAGCATGGTTCTGGCTCGGCTACATCGCAAGACAAAGAGGGCAGACTGCCAAGGCTGCGGAATGTTTCGAATCTGCGCTCGCCGTTCGGGTCACCGACGTATCTGGAAGTGACGAGTACCAGCGCCTGGCTGCAGCTCACCTTCGCGCAGTCGGGGGAGATCCGAACTCTCTCTCGCCCCGAACCGTAGAACCCGGCCCCGCGCCCTCCGGACCGGCCGAGCCTGCCTCCGCATTCGAAGGGCTTCCAATCCGGGAAGTCACGATCATCGGCGCCGCCCAGACCAGCGCAGATCTTATACGGTCACGTCTCTCACTTCAGCCCGGGCAATCCTACCGGGAAGCGGACGCCGAGTTGACCGCCCGTAGGCTTGCGCAGCTCCGTGCGTTCGAGACGGTCAAGATCGTCCCCGTCCCGACCGAGTCCGGCCTAGATGTCGTAGTCCGGGTCCACGAAGGGTTCGGATGGTATCGCGATCCCGTGGAATCTGTCATCATCACGGCGGCAGATCTCCTCATAGACCGAAAGCTCGCGCTATCATACGAGAATCTGGCCGGGTCAGGCGTGAACCTCGACGCTTCCTACCGATTGGGCACATGGCCGCCTGATGTCCACGCCGGGATCGGATTCCCCCTTCCGAGCCTCGCAGGGCTTCCCATCCAGCTCAAGCTGGGTGGGGACCTCGCCTCAACGAGAATCACCGCGGAACTCGGGGAGAACGCAGGTTCAAGCCGCGCGGTCCGCATCGGGCAAATCTCCGCCCAAGTGGAGGCGGTCGTGACTGAGCACCTGACCGTATCATTGGGAGCGGCGTTGCGAAAAGACACTTGGGAGGACAACACCCTAGCTGGCCTTCTGCCGCCCGCCGTGGGCGGCGGTGCACAGGTTGCGGGATCCGCCGGGGCTTCCTGGAGCACGGTGGACTCTCCCGCCTGGCCGGATCGTGGAACTCGCCTCGCTGCTTCAGCTTACCTCAGTCGGGACCTGGGCAACCCCAACGAAGCGGACGGCGCCGGGGGGACCGGCGGCTTCGGACGCCTGGGCGCTGAGGCTGGAACGTATCTTCCCATTGGCTCGAGGCAGGACTTCGTGCTCGGTCTCACAGCTTCAGCCGGCTGGACTTCATCAGGCGCGCCTTTCCACCGCCTGTTCATCCCCGGCCCAGGCACAGGTCTGCGCATCGCGGTACCCATTCTGCCCGCTCGTGCGTTTCTGACCGCGAAGGCCGAGATCTGGTGGGAGGCCTCGCCCACTTTCAGGTTTGGGGCGTTCGCGGAGGCAGGCGCATTTGGAGAGCATGGGTTTGCGACTGACGCCCGGGCGCTCGGAGCGGGAATCGCGGCGAGTTACCTCACCCCAGTGGGTGCCAGCGTCACAGGGTACGCGGCTCTGAACGAAGATGGGAAGTTCACCCTCGGCGTGAAGATGTAGGATGGACAGCATGCATTCCCCCTGCGACGTCGCACCACGGAAAGCGCCGGAGCAGGATGCAGTGTACTAGCCCTGGCGTGGCCGCTCGAGTTGTCCTCGCTTCGCCGTTTGTCGGCTCTCCCGGTACTGTGTGCCCCGGGGTTCTCTTCTACCTGGCCGTCACGATCTTGCCGGGGACCCGAACTCGCCTCGGTCTCGTGGAGTACGGTGGACGCCCCCGCTTGGCCCACCGGGGGGCACGGCTTGCAGTCTCGGCGTACCTCAGCCGGGATCTGGATGACGCCGAGGACGCCGGCCACTTTGGGCGATTGGGTGCGCAGGCGGGGGCGCATCTTCCTGTTGATGAGGACTGAGCCCACCGCAAACCCCGGGCTTGAGCCCCAGCGGACTTGTGTGAAGGTGTGAGCTGATTTGCGGCCCGGCCCGTGGTCACCCTGGCCGGGGCGACCCCGAGTCGAGAACCGGACCGGGCCGAATTAGCCTCGCTGAGCCATGCCACCTAAGGAGTAGTCAGGGTACACGGTCCTTCCGCGACAAAGCCAACGTCGTCCACGAAGAACGAACCTGTACCAGGTTTGGTGAAGAGGATCCTTACCATGGTGTTGGGCGGAAGGCATGGTGTGTAAGTGCTGAAGTAGCTATACTGCGGCTGAACCACCTGAGGCACCTGGACCTCCGCCACTACAGTTCCGTTAAAGAACACCTGCGCCAGGAAAGGTTGGTTGCTGGAACCCGTCGCGTGGGATTCGAATCTATAACGGCAGTTGGCTCCCGCACCCTGGATGGTCTGCCCAAGGGCCGCAGGGTCATTTACATTCGGAGGGACACCCATCTTAGCTGCAAACGGGAGAGTATGGACATTGGTAGATTCCTGCCCGACGTTCTGGACGATATCCCAATCCTCAGGCACTGTATTCCATCTATCGAACGATGGGTCCCTCACGAGGTTTCCGCAAGGGCACACCGCTGGCGGTGTCTGCGGTGGGTTTGGGCTTGCGCTTCTTTTTCCGCACGGGGACCGGTATCGGAACCGGAAGGAACGGCACCATTAACGGGGGACACAGCATGGAGAACCACCTCCCTTCAATAGCCTGCTTCAGTCTACTCGGCAAGGTCTAAGCGCGAAACGTGACGTCTTACACCTTTTGACCGGACGTGGAGCATACCTTCCGGAAAGCACACGCGGACGTGGTCTCTGCGCGGGAGCTTAAGGCTGCGGCCCCGGACCTCCGCCGGATGAGAGAGGTGTTGACGCCGATCCCTAGACCGACCCATCCTTCCTGCCTCAGATGACCGCCTCGGTCTCAGGTTCAGAGAGGTAGACCTCTCTCCATCGCACTCTCAGTGTCTCCTCCTTCCGCCCTTGTGCGGCCCGATCACGCGCACAAGCCCGAACCAGCGCCGAAGGAGCCAGACGCCTCACGTCGAAATGCTGACGAGCTGATCCGTAGTACCCAGCGAGGGAGGGGGCAGGACATTCAGCGTGGGGCCGGTTTGAGGACAGCGTGAGAGGCGGCGGCGCCATGTTCACGTCTTGGGATGAGAAGAGACCGTATGTCATAGGGGTCGATGGGGGTGGGACCAAGACTCTCGCCGTGGCCGCCACGCTCAGCGGCGAAGTCATCGCGGTTGAGCGCTCGGGTCCGGCCAACTACCAGACTGTTGGCCCAGCTGCTGCCATGGCCAACATCTCGAGGGCACTCGCTGGAGTGTCCGAGGCCACTGGTGCGCCCACTGGGTGTTCCGCGCTTCATTTGGCGCTCGCCGGGGCAGACAGGCCTCGTGACCTCGAAGTTCTTGGTAGGTTCCTACCGTCCATCATCCCGTCGCCACCGTGGCCCCGATGGAGCATAGACAATGATGTCATCGCAGCTCTTGCGACAGGCTCGGAGGACGGCATCGGCGTGGCATTGATCTGCGGTACGGGCACAAACTGCGTCGGGGTGGGACCAGACGGCTCTCGGGTGCAGATCGGCGGGCTCGGACGCGCCTTCGGTGACGCTGCGGGCGGGTGGGAGATAGGAGTCCGGGCCATGAGCGCGGCGGTGAGGGGTGAAGACGGGCGAGGCCGTCCCACTCTGCTCTCGCAGATGATCCGCGACCACCTGGGGGTAGCAGACCTCCTGTGCATCGCAGATGACACCCACGCCGCCAGTGGGAGCTTCGCTTTTTCGACCCTGGTTCCGGTGGTCTTCTCAGCGGCTGAGTACGGCGACGAGGTGGCCCGGGAGATACTGCGGGACAACGGGCGGGAACTGGGCATCTCTGCTCTGGCTGCACTTCGAAGGCTATTCCCGCCAGACGCCCAGGTCGCGGTGATCCTCTGCGGTGGGGTGGCGAAAAACCCTAACCGAATCATCCGGGACGCGGTGGCGGAGGTAGTACTCCTTGAGTTTCCGAAGGCTCGAATTGTGGTGCCAAGTGCCGAGCCAGTGCTGGGCGCGGTGGTCAATGCGGCGCGACTGGCGGGAGCGCACGTGGAGAGGGAGCTCATCGAGAAGCTTGAAGCCAGTTACTCACGTTACACAGACGGGAGCGGTTGCACATGAAGCTTGCGGTGATAGGTGCCGGAAGCACATACACGCCAGAGCTGGTGGATGGGGTCATCTCGCGCCATTCCGCCTTCCCCGTGAACCTGCTTAGCCTGATGGACATCGATGAGGAGCGTCTCTCGATAGTCGGAACGTTCGTGGAACGCATGATAAAGGCGTCGGGCTGCAGAATCCGGGTGGACCTGCACACCGTCCTCCCCCAAGCGCTTTCTGGCGCAGACTTCGTGGTCACGCAGATCCGGGTGGGCGGGCAATCCTGGCGGGATCTCGACTGCAAGCTCGCGGCCAAGTATGGGCTCGTCGGGCAGGAGACCACCGGGTTCGCCGGGTTCGCCAAGTCGCTCAGGACGATTCCCGCAGTGCTCGAGGTCTGCCGGACCATGCGCGAATGCGCACCCCGGGCCTGGCTAGTCAATTTCACGAACCCATCCGGGATTGTCACGGAGGCAGTAGTCCGCCACGGAGGGGTACGCGTCGTCGGATTATGCAATGTCCCGATCAATATGAAGTTCGACATCGCCGACGCATTGGGGGTGCCAGCTGAGGAGATCACCATCGATTATGTTGGGTTGAACCACCTGAGCTGGGTGAGAAAGGTGTTCTGGCGAGGGGAGGACATCACCGAGAGAGCGTTCGCCCAGGCTTCGTCCTCCACGCAGGCGAACATCTCGGGGTCTCCAGTCACCCCAAGGCTGGCTCGAGCCCTGGGGATGCGGCCGTCCCCCTATCTTCGCTACTTCTACAGGACGGGCGAGGTGCTCGCCGAGGAGAGGGCAAGCTCCCGGACTCGTGCAGAGACTGTGATGGAAGTCGAGGCCGAGTTGCTGCGCCTCTATTCCGATGTCAGCCTGAACAAAAAGCCTGATGCCCTCGGCAGACGCGGTGGCGCCCACTACTCTGCCGTCGCTGTGGAAGTGATGTCCTCAATCCTCGGTGACACACGGTCTGTCCAGATCGTGGACGTGCCCCACGGCGGGGCGGTGGAAGGCTTCCCGGAGTTGGCTGTTATGGAGATCCCCGCAGTCATCGACGGCACCGGTGCACACCCGATCCACATAGGCAAAGTGGAACCGGAGATTCGCGGGGTCATGCAACAAGTGAAGGCTTACGAGGAACTGACCATAGAGGCGGCGGTCAGCGGGTCGTACGATCGTGCCTTGCTGGCCCTTGTGAACAACCCACTGGTGCGCGACGCGGACTTGGCCGAGCAGCTCCTTGACGAGCTGATCGAGGCAGGCAGGGCGGCTTTGCGATAGCGGAGTCGCTACCCTTTGACCGCCCCAGCTGACACGCCTTTTGTGATCTGGTTGCGGAAGATGGCGTAGAAGGCCAGCATGGGCAGCATCCCTATGACCAAGGCTGCAAACTGCTTGCCGTAGTCGGACGACAGGGCTCCCGAGAACTTCAAGATGCCGACAGGCAAGGACTTCAACGAGTTCTTGGATACCAGGATGTTTATGAGCATGAACTCGTTCCAGATCCCGGCGACGTTCAGTATCGCGAGCGTAGTGGCCACCGGTCTCGCCATGGGCACGATGATCGATGTGAAGATCTCGAAGTAGCTGGCGCCGTCAATCCTGGCAGACTCCACTATGGAGTCAGGAATGCTCTTTATGTATTCTGTGCTCAGGTAGATGCCGATAGGCAGGCCGATCCCGACGTATGGAATCAGCACTCCGAGCCGGGTGTTGTACAGGCCTGTGGCGTAAGCCGCCAAAAACAGCGGAACCATGATCGACTGGAGCGTCAGGAGGATCCCCACCACGAAACTCCCGTGGAGAAATGGCGTCGCCCTGCACTTGATCTTCGCGAAAGCGAAGGACGCCGCGAGGGACAGCCCAACGGTCGCAAGAGTCGACACCAGTGTGTATAACGCGCTGTTGAGAAAGAGCTGGCTGAACCCGCCGATGCGCCAAGCGAGCGGGTAGTTGCTGAAGGTCCAGTTGCGCGGGAGGCCCAACCGGTTCATTTGAAACTCCTGAGTGGTCTTGAACGAACTCAATAAGAGCCATAGGATCGGATAGAGCGTCATGAAGGTGAAAGTGGCAAGGACCGCGTAGAGGAGGACACGGGTGGCAGCAGTAGTCTCCCTTCTCATGATCCTTCCTTCGTGGGCACAAGCAGGCAGCCTCATTCTTCCCTACCCCCAAACCGCTTCTCCAGGCCTCTCATTATCAGAATGAGCGAAAAGCTCAGGACCACCATGAACGTAGAGATCGCGTTGGCAAGTGGATAGTCAGGAGCGCCCCGAAACGCGTTGTCGTACATGTACAACGACAGCACAGACGTTCTTCTGGCTGGGTTGCCGGCAGTCATGGCGAAGATCAGATCGAAGCTCTTGAGTGACCCCGATATAGCGAGTATGGCGGTGGTCACAATCACACCTGAGAGAGCAGGCAGTATGACGTGTCTTAGAACCTGACCTTCGGATGCCCCGTCGATCTTAGCGGCTTCTATGATCTGGGGGTCGATCTTTTGAAGGTTCGCTAGGAAGATGATGAGATAGGTCCCTGTGTACATCCACAGCATCACGAAGAGAACGGGCAGGATCGCAGTCCTCGGGTTCACGAAGAGGGTGTTCTCCCATCCTGGGATGAAGCGCTGCATCAACTCGGTGAAAGGCCCATAAGGGGAGAAGAACGACTGCCACAGGATGCCCACGACTATGGTGGATATCACGGTTGGCACGTAGATCATGCTCTGAAAGAAGTCTCTCATGCCCACGAGCTTTCGAAAGAGCACATAAGCTAGAATGAAGCCCAGGGGGATCTGCCCGAAAAGTGAGATCAGCATTATGTAGAAGTTGTTCCGCAATGCGAGCCAGAAGTACTGGTCTGAGAACATCCTGGCGTAGTGCGACAACCCCACGAAGTGGATGGGGTCCTTGCCCTCGAAGATCACTCCCCCACTGTAGTTGGTCATGCTCAATGCCACGGAGAAAGCCGTTGGGAAGGCCATGACGGCCAGGTATACAAGAACTGCAGGGAGAACCAGCACCAGGTAAGCACGGATCTCCTCATTCCTCGATCTGTTGGCTACCACGGCACCCCACCTCCACACCTGTTGGGCTGGCCGCTATCGAAACCAGGGCCTCAACAGCCTGGGCAAGACCGAACGGGGGAGTGTGGCAGAGAAGGTGGTCCACCCCGGACTCTGCCTCTGCCACACTCGCTTTGGGTCCCGGTGACCGGCACAGTCTTGTCCCCGAGCCGGATTTCCCGTGCCTTACCGCTGTGACGCCTTCCAGCTGTCGTAAGCCTTCTGAACCCTGGCTGCCACCTGTTCTGGTGTAGCGATCTCAAGCCCGATCTCCTGCAAGCCGACGTTGAGAGGGCCGTATACCTTGGCGTCGAGGACGTTGTCGAGAACGTAGGTTCCCTTGTAGGCTCCATAGAACTCCGCCCGCGTTCGTGCCAGCGGCTCGAGTCTCTCGCTGGTTACACCCTTCCTGGACGGGAAGGCCGCACCGGTCTCGAGGCGCATCTTCTGGACCTCGGGGGAATTGAGCCACATGATGAGCTTCCAAGCAGCCTTTTCCTTCTCCGAACCCGCCGGGATGTTGGCATTCATTCCGAATCCGACTCCAGGCACCGAGGAGGTCGTATCGTGGTTGACCTCACCCGGGATCTCCGGGAAGACAGTCATAACGATGCGCTTCTGGTCCTCAGGCGAGATCAGTGCCTGGCCGGTCGTGGGATCGGTGAGGAAGTTGGCGACCTTCCAGTCGCCATCAATGAGGAACGGGGCCCTGCCGGATGCGAACAAGGCGTTTACCTCGTTGTAAGGCGTCTGGAGGATCTTCTTGCTGAGCACGCCGTCGGTGTAGAGAGACTTGTAGAACTTGAGGGTTCGGACAAATGGCTCGTC
>JANLFS010000092.1:10126-11208 GCA_024655925.1 Bacillota bacterium
CTTGGCTTTCCCAGCAATCAGGTCATCCACGTACTTGTCACCGAGCATCCTGCCGACGATCATGCTGAAGAAGCAGGACTGCATCACCCAGTCGTCCTGGCTGCCCATGAGGATGACATCCTTGCCAGCCGCCTTCAGCTTGGGAACCATCGCCTTGAGCTCGGCGTAGGTCTTGGGGATGGCCAGGCCCATGCTGTCGAGCAACTTCGTGTTGACGTACAGAACATGCGTGGCAGTGACGCCGATGGGCAGCTCAGCCAAGTACCCGCCGGCCTGGGGCACAAGTGCCGCTTCCGAGAACTCCTTCCTGGCATCGCCCAGAAACGGCGTGAGGTCCTTCACCAGTTTCTTCGTGTGTATGGTTGTGGACCTGCCTCCTGGCCACATGTAGATGACGTCAGGCAGCTGACCCGCCGCAGCGTACGCTTCGGTCTTCTGATGGAAAGGCTCCCCGAAGAGATCCTCACGCTCGATCTTGATACCGGGGTTGTTCTTTTCGAAAGCCTCCCATACCTCTGTCAATTCGCGATAAGCCCCAGGGCTGGTCGCGTCCATGTAGTTGAGTACCCTGAGGACGATGGGGGCCCGGGCGAATGTCTCTCCCCATCCACTCAGGACCATCACGGCCACAAGTGCCGCCGCGATCACGAGAGACCTCGACTTACTGAGGGACATGTGAATACCTCCTCGCTCCATACTCATAGGCATCTGAACCGTCCCACGCATCCAGGTTTGAACTCACCGGTCTCGAAACACACAACGGCCATCACATCCTCACATCCTGACGGGAACCACCCCCTTCGGGCTGGCCTCACCAGCCAGTACGCGCGCAAGCGCGGCGAGGACGATTCGTTCTGTGCTGTAGGTGAAGACCGCCGGGACCCTGCGTGGCAACGCCGCCTGCACCATGCATGTCTCACGCGGGTCCCTAATCCCTATGAGAAGCAGGCTCCATTCGGTCTGGATCGCTGAGGCCAGCGCCGACTGGCCCGAGGCCCCTCCCCCGTTCGTAATGACCAAAGCCACCCGCAACCGATTCCCATTGCCGGACCCAGTGCCCGCTGCGCACGTTCGAGTGCCCC
>JANLFS010000093.1:0-3639 GCA_024655925.1 Bacillota bacterium
CAAGAGGAGTTCTTCCATACATTCAACTCCCTCTACGAAGCGGGCAAGCAGATTGTCATCACAAGCGACCGGCCTCCCAAGGAAATCGCGACCCTCGAAAGCAGGCTGCGGTCGAGGTTCGAATGGGGGCTGATTACTGACATACAGGCCCCTGATCTTGAAACGCGCATCGCGATACTGAGGAAGAAAGCCGCATCTGAGGGGTCAGATATCCCGCAGGAAGTCTTGATCCATATTGCTCAGGAGATCCACTCCAACATCCGCGAACTCGAGGGCGCACTCATCCGCGTTCGGGCGTACGCAGGGCTCACTGGACGACAGATCACTCAGAGCCTCGCCGCTGAAGTTCTGAAGGACATGATCCCATCGTCACGTCCGAAGCAGATCTCCGTTGAGTTCATCCAGCGCGTTGTCGCAGACTACTTCAGCATAGAAGTCTCCGAGATGAGGGCAAAGAGCAGGGTGCGGAGCGTCTCCTTCCCCAGGCAGCTGGCCATGTACCTCACCCGCGAGCTCACCGAACTCTCCCTGCCCAAGATCGGAGAGGAATTCGGAGGGCGTGATCACACAACCGTGATCCACGCGTGTGAGAAGATCCAGCAGGATCTCAAAGGCGATGCTTCCCTCAACGCCACCGTGAAGGAGATCGTCGCGCGGCTCCAGAATGGATAGCAGTTCCGGGAATAGGTTGTAGATAACTCCGTGGATGGTATGTTGACAACCTGTGGACCGGGTGTGGATCCTTCCCTTGAGTGTGGACAACTCAGTAGAATGTGGACAACTCCCCACAAGTCATCCAGAACACATCCACACCCCGAACACCACTCTTGACTGGACGGTTTTAAGGATGTCAACATATCCACAAGCCCTACGACTACGGCGACTAACGTACTTATATATTCGTGACACTAGTACAGTATGCGGGGTGGGGAGGTAGTCTCAAGTTGAAGATATCCTGTTCCAAAGCCGCCCTGGTAACGGGTGTACAGACAGTCTACAAGGCGGTATCGCCGAAAGCCACGATACCGGTACTCTCTGGAATTCTGGTGGAGACTTGCCCCGAAGGGCTCAGGCTCGTTGCCTACGACCTGGATCTCGGCATCGAAACCTTTGTCCCGGTCACCGTCGAAAGGGAAGGATCCCTGGTGTTCCCGGCGAGGTATCTCTCGGAGATCACCCGCAAGCTTCCTCATTCTGAAGTGCAGATGGAGTACCGCGAGGATACCAAGTCTGTGGAGATCCTATCCGACCGGATCAGCTTCAACATAAAGACAATGCCGGCTGACGAGTTCCCATCGCTGCCGGAAATCTCTCTGTCCAATGCGTGGTCCATATCAGAGCAGGACCTCCGTGCGATGATCCGAAGGACGGCCATAGCCGCGGCAATGGAGGATACTCGGGCATTCCTCACAGGGGTCTATGTTCTGATGGAACCAGGTAAGCTCACAATGGTTGCCACGGACACGTTCAGGCTGGCCCACAAGACCATGGATTTCCCCTCCCCCTTCGCTGAGACGAAGAGCGTGATCATTCCGGCGAAGACCCTTCTCGAGGTGGAGCGGAACCTGATGGTAGACGGAGAGAGAGAGGTGGAAATGGCCCTGACGGAACGACATGCCATGATCAAGGTCGGGGCGACCACCTTCGTCACGAGGTTGCTCGAAGGGCAATTCCCCAACTACAAGCAGGTCTTCCCGCAGAACATCCCTGCCAGGGTCACTTTGGACCGCAACCAGCTCTTGTCCTCGATAGACAGGGTCTCCTTGATGTGCAAGGACGATCTGAGTGCCGTCAAGATGGTGTACACCGGCGATGAAGGCAGTTCATCTGGGTTCCTCACAATAAGCGCCAATACTCCTGAGGTCGGACAGGCGACCGAGGACATCCCAGTCTCCATGCAGGGATATGCAGATATCACCGTGGCTCTGCGCGCTCGCTACCTCCGAGATGTGCTGAGGGTGCTAGAGGGCGAAGAAGTCTCCTTGGGGTACACCAGTTTCAAGCACCCAATCGAGGTGAAGGACGAGACGGACCCGAACTTCACCTATCTGGTGATGCCGGTTACGTCGGCGACATGAGGACCATCCTCATCACAACGGACTACATCCGCCTGGACCAACTCATGAAATGGGCGAACCTCGTGGATTCCGGTGGGGAAGCCAAAGCTCTGGTCCGCGCGGGCGAAGTCAGGGTCAACGGCCGCGTCGAGACGGCACGGGGCCGAAAGCTTCGCTCAGGAGATCGGGTGGAGTATGGCAGTGAAGTGGTGGTCGTGGAGCGTTCCGTCGAGGGGTGTGGGGATTGTGTGGATCAAGAGTGTCCACCTGACCTCTTTTCGTAACTACCGAGAGGCGGAAGTATCCCTCGACCCCGGTGTGAACCTGTTTCTGGGCCGAAACGCGCAGGGGAAGACTAACCTTCTAGAGGCCATGTACGTTGCGTCAGCCGGACGGTCCTACCGTGCTGCCCGTGACGCAGAATTGGTGCGGTGGGGCGACACATGCTTCAGAGTTGCCTGCTCGGTGCAGAGGAAACCTGCCTCAGTCACTTTGGAAGTGGCGTACTCGCTGGCTGGACAGAAACTCGTGCGGCTGAATGCCTCAGAGAGGATACGCGCGGCAGACCTGTCGTCCTACCTCAATGTGGTTATGTTTACCCCTGATGACCTTGCGCTAGTTAAGGGATCTCCCGCCGACCGCCGCAGGTTCCTCGACCTCGAGATCTCTCAGGTCAGCCCGAACTACCGTCACTGGCTCGCTTCCTACTCGAAGGCTCTCCTTCAGAGGAATGCTCTTCTGAAACGCGCCACCTCCAGTACCCGGACGGCGGACGTCCTGGATCCCTGGGATGAGCAGCTCGTCGAATTCGGCTCAAAGATCGCTGCCCGAAGAGCGGCTGTACTGGACACGCTGGGGGTCCTCGGCCGGATAACCCACAGGAGGATCACTGGAACCCAGGAAACCCTGAGTATAAGGTACTCGCCATCCGTTCCGCTCACAGAAGGGTCAAAAGCAGAACAGATTGCGCAAGCTTTCCGTGAGAAGCTGGAGAAACTGAGACGGGCGGAGTTGATCAGAGGGATGACCCTTGCGGGTCCGCATCGGGATGATGTCTCTTTCGAAATCGACGGGGTCGATGCGGCGGCATATGGCTCGCAAGGTCAGCAGAGATCGATCGTGTTGTCATTGAAACTCGCAGAGGTGGAGTTCATCAAATCTCAGATGGGCGAGCACCCAGTTCTCCTCCTCGATGATGTTCTATCCGAGCTCGACGAGAGCAGGAGAGGACATCTTCTCTCAGAGGTAGTGGGCAGGTACCAGGCCCTGGTAACCAGCTCCGAGCCTGAGTCGGTAAGGGCGATGCCGCCCGACTCACGAAGGTTCAATATAGCCTCAGGAAGCGTCACGGAGGTAGCATCCTGATGGTCCACCGTCTTTGCGACGTGTTGCGCGCAGCAGCGGCCCGTGCCGGAGTGACACAGAAACTCCGGGAAACTGCGTCACTGTCCGTCTGGAATGACGAACTCCGCGGAAAGTTCCCGGTGGCTTCCCGCGCAACCTACGTGCGGAACCGAACCCTCCACGTCACGGTGGAGAAGTCCGCGTGGGCACAGCAGTTCACTATGCTAAAGGCGGACTT
>JANLFS010000093.1:3649-4695 GCA_024655925.1 Bacillota bacterium
CCGTCCTTGACATCCGGTTTCACACGGGAGAAGTCCCGCAGGATGCACCTGTGTCTGCACAGCAGGCGGAGGATCCTGAGGCGTGGCGCCGAATTGAACTTGGGCGTGCAGATAAGGAAATAGCTTGCCGTGAGGCTTCGGCCATCGAGGACCCCAACCTGCGAGAGAAGTTCGTGAGGCTTCGGGAAACGGATCTGAGATACCGCAAGTGGGTTGCGACCCACCCCGCGCGGTGTGCCAGTGAGATTCTCAGGCGCGAGCCGTGGCTTTCCGAGTCCGAGCTCGCTGCCATTCTCCCGGACTTGACCCTGGAGGACCGGGTCGCAGCCAGGGAGGTCGTGGCGAGAGAGATCAAAGGAGAGATCGCGGAGGAACTCGCTCGCGGCGCCGGCCGGAGCGGGGATGCCAGGAGGGAGCTGCGTCTGTTGGTGGTTGCGCTGGTGTCGCTTCTGGCGGGAGAGCCCCCCCAAAAAGTCGATGAGGAACTGGCAGCCCGCGTCGCGGGGGAGGATTACGCGAGCATCTTGAGGCAAGTCTGACCAGAGGACGGAGGGTGGTCCGAGTGTTCTTGCACCTGGGCAGAGACGTAGTGATACCTGCATCAGAAGTTGTAGCCATCTTTGACATCGATATCTCCAGGAAATCAGGCACGACCCGACAGTTCATACGGACCGCCGAGGACCTCGGGAAGATCATAGACGTCTCAGACGGACGGCCAAAATCGTTTGTGGTGGCAGAGGGGAAAGTATACCTGTCTCCCATATCCCCTCTCACCCTCAAGAAACGCGGCGGATCCGTCTCGGCCCTCGACGAGAGCGAGTAGAGCATCAGGCGGACATCTGGGTTTTTGGTGTATAATGAGGTAGGCAAGACTGCCGTGATGGCCTGTGCATCACGGTTGTTTTTGGGTTTCTCATACAATTGGGGAGGAATGTTCTTGGAGAACCAGACCGGCAGAAACGCAAACCACACAGACTACAATGCCAACCAGATCCAGGTGCTGGAAGGCCTTGAGGGTGTGCGCAAGCGCCCTGTCCAGAGATGCC
>JANLFS010000093.1:4705-11178 GCA_024655925.1 Bacillota bacterium
ACGTGAGGGGCCTACACCATTTGGTCTACGAGGTCGTGGACAACAGCATCGACGAGGCTCTCGCCGGGGTATGTGACACCGTGGCCATCACTATCGGGAAGGACGGCAGTGTCACTGTAGAGGACAACGGGAGAGGCATTCCCGTCGATATACATCCCAGGGAAGGCAAACCCGCGGTCGAGGTGGTCCTCACAATCCTCCACGCAGGAGGTAAGTTCGGCGGCGGGGGATACCGCGTGTCCGGAGGACTTCACGGAGTTGGTCTGTCTGTAGTGAACGCTCTGTCCGAGCAGCTTGAAGTGTGGGTCAAGCGGGATGGGGCAGTGCACTATCAGAAGTACCAGAGGGGAGTCCCCGTCGGCCCCCTTGAGATCATTGGGGAGACGACCGAGAGCGGGACCACAGTCAAGTTCAAGCCCGACGCGTCCATCTTCGAGACAGTGGAATTCAGCTTCGACGTCCTGAGCCACAGAATGCGCGAATTCGCCTTCCTGTCACGCGGCATCCGTATATTGCTGAGGGACGAGCGAGACGGAAGAGAACAGGTCTTTCAGTATGACGGGGGCATCCAGTCTTTCGTCGAGCATATGAACAGGGCCAAGGATCCGGTGCATCCAGAGGTCATCTACATCGCAAAGGAACTGCCCAAGGTTTCGGTCGAAGTGGCGCTCCAGTACAACGACGGGTACAACGACAACACCTTCTGCTTCGCCAATTACGTGAACACAGTCGATGGTGGGACACACCTATCAGGCTTCAGAGCCGCATTGACCAGGACGATAAACGACTACGCCCGCAAAATCGGCGCGGTTCGGGACAACGAAGAGAACCTGACGGGCGACGATGTCCGTGAGGGCCTCACCGCCGTCCTCAGCGTCAAGCTGGAGAACCCTCAGTTCGAGGGGCAAACCAAGGCGAAACTGGGTAACAGCGAGATAAAGGGCATTGTTGAGTCGGTCGTCGCGGAAGGCCTGGCAACCTACTTCGAGGAGACGCCCGGTACTGCCAAACGGATTGTGGACAAGTGTGTCTCCGCTGCCCGAGCCCGGGAAGCCGCACGCAAGGCCAAGGAACTGACCAGGAGGAAATCCGCACTGGAGGTGTCAGCTCTCCCAGGGAAGCTCGCAGACTGTTCTCTCAGAGATGCAGATGTCTGCGAGATCTACATCGTGGAGGGTGACTCCGCCGGGGGGTCCGCGAAGCAGGGCCGGGACCGCCGGTACCAGGCGATAATGCCTTTGCGGGGAAAGATCATCAACGTGGAGAAGGCCAGGCTCGATAAGATCCTGGCGAACGAGGAGATCAGGGCGATCATAACCGCCCTCGGCACGGGGGTGGGGGAGGATTTTGATCTCTCGAAGCTCAGGTACGGAAAGATAATACTCATGACAGATGCAGACGTGGACGGAGCCCACATACGAACGCTGCTCCTCACGTTCTTCTTCCGATACATGAGGCCGCTGATCGAAAACGGGAATGTCCTCATAGCCCAACCTCCTCTCTTCCAGGTGAGGCAGGGGAAGAAGGAATACTACGCCTACAGCGACGAGGAGCTTCAGACGCTGCTCAGCCGCATAGGCCGGAACGGGCTTTCGATCCAGCGGTACAAAGGTCTCGGTGAGATGAATGCGGAGCAGTTGTGGGAGACCACGATGAACCCTGAATCCCGGACCATGCTCCGGGTGACTCTCGAGGACGCGTACGCGGCCGAGCAGATCTTCTCCACCCTGATGGGTGATCAAGTGGAGCCCAGGCGTGAGTTCATCGAGAGCCATGCGAGATACGCCACTGATATTGACGTTTGAGGTGTTGATGGTTGACAGAAATTGTTGACGGGAAAGTAGTCCCCATAGACATAGAAGATGAAATGCGGAAGTCCTACCTGCTCTACTCGATGAGTGTCATCGTGGGGCGGGCGCTTCCTGATGTTCGGGACGGGCTGAAGCCGATCCACCGCAGGATCCTCTATGCCATGCAAGACCTCGGGCTGACGGCGGACAAGGCCTACCGCAAGTCTGCGACGGTCGTGGGGGAAGTTATGGGCAAGTACCACCCCCATGGAGATGCGGCGATATATGACGCCATGGTCCGAATGGCCCAGGACTTCTCCTACCGCTACATGCTGGTGGACGGGCACGGGAACTTCGGGTCTGTGGACGGGGACCCCCCTGCGGCCATGCGTTACACCGAGGTGAGGATGGCCAGGATCGCCGCGGCGATGCTTTCGGACATCGACAAGGATACGGTGGACTTCATCCCCAATTTCGACGAGTCCCTGAAGGAGCCCACGGTTCTGCCGGCGAGGTTCCCCCAACTGCTTGTGAACGGGTCTGCAGGTATCGCCGTCGGGATGGCCACCAACATCCCCCCGCACAACTTGGCCGAGGTGATAGACGGCACCATCATGCTAATCGACAACCCCGATATCACGGTCGAAGACCTGATGGCCCGCATCCCCGGGCCCGACTTCCCCACAGGCGGGCTGATCTTGGGGACAGACGGGATACGGGAGGCATACCAGACAGGCCGTGGAAGTATCCGGGTCAGGGCGAGGGTCGGGATCGAGCCGATGGGCGGAGGAAGGCACCGTCTGGTGGTGAATGAGCTTCCGTTCCAGGTGAACAAGGCGAGGCTGATCGAGAAGATCGCTGAGCTGGCTCGCGACCGGCAGGTGGATGGGATAACCGACCTCCGGGACGAATCCGACAGGTCGGGGATGCGCATAGTCATCGAGCTACGCCGCGACGTGAATCCCAACGTTGTGCTGAACCAACTCCTGAAGCACACACCCATGGAGATTACATTCGGTGTGATAATGCTGGTGCTGGTCAACAACGAGCCCAGAATACTGAATCTCAAGGAAGTGCTCTCACACTACATCGCCCATCAGAAGGACGTTGTCACCAGGCGGACCCGGTACGATCTGGCGCGGGCGGAAGAACGGGCGCACATCCTCGAAGGCCTCATCGTGGCCTTGGACCATCTCGACGAAGTGATCGCACTAATACGTGCCTCTAGTACCCCCGACACAGCTCGGGCAGGCCTGATGAAGAGCTTCGGGCTCTCTGAAAAGCAGGCACAGGCCATCCTGGACATGAGGCTACAGAGGCTCACCGGACTCGAAAGGCAGAAGATCGAGGATGAGCACAAAGAAGTCCTCGCCCTCATGAAGAAGCTCCGGGACATCCTCGGGAGTGAGCGCCTCCTGCTTGGCGTCATAAAGCGGGAGCTCAAGGAGATCCGTGACAAGTTCGGAGACGCCCGGCGTACGGCGATTACGGAGGCGGCAGAGAAGCTCGATGTCGAGGACCTCATAGCCAGAGAGGACATCATAGTGACCATGAGCCATCAGGGTTATATCAAACGGTTGCCCACCAACACTTACCGCGCGCAGCGGAGGGGCGGCCGAGGGGTTACTGGGATGAACACCAAGGGAGAGGACTTCGTGGAGCACCTGTTCATAACATCGACCCACGACACCATCCTCTTCTTCACGAACAAAGGAAAGGTATACAGCCTCAAAGGCTACGAGGTACCCGAGGCTCAGAGGCAGGCCAGGGGGACGGCCATCGTCAACTTGGTCAATGTGGAGCCTGGTGAGACGGTCACGGCGGTGGTTCCAGTCTCCGAGTTCAGGGATGACTCCTATGTGGTCATGGCAACTCAGAGGGGGACAGTCAAGAAGACCTCTGTGGCGGATTTCTCCGCCATCCGGAAAGCGGGCATAATCGGGATATCCCTTGCTCCAGATGACGAGCTGATAGGGGTCCGGCTCACCGGCGGGCGGGATGAGATCCTTCTCGTGACGAGCAACGGCATGTCCATTCGGTTTCACCAGGACGAAGTCAGGCCGATGGGCAGGACCGCTGCTGGCGTCAAAGGCATCGAACTCAGGCCTGGCGATCTAGTCGTTGGAATGGACATAGCCCGGGACGACTCAGACGTGCTGGTGATCACCAAGGGTGGGTTCGGAAAGAGGACCGCTGTGTCCGACTATCGCAGCCAGCACAGGGGGGGTGTGGGCATCAAGACCATGCACGTTACTCAGAAAACCGGCCCGATTGTCGGAGTCAAGCTCGTCCCGGAGGAGGACGAACTCGTCATAGTCACCACAAACGGGTATGTAATTCGGCTCGCAGTTGCGGATATCCGGCGGATCGGAAGGAACACTCAAGGTGTAAAGGTCATGGCCCTCGAGCCTGACGACGCCGTGGTCTCCGTGGCCAGATTAGCCGTGAAAGGTTCCGAGGATGCGTCAGCATGAACGCGCACATCGAGATGATGGACCAGGCCGGGGATGCGGGGTTCCGCATCACGGCCAGGTCGCTGCCTGCGCTGTTCGAGGGAGCGGGTCTCGCTCTCTCCAGTCTCATACTCCCCGGGACCCGGGCTCGTCTCGAGACTGCTGAAAGACTGAGCATCGCCGCGTCCGACCTCGAGTGTCTTCTGGTATCCTTTCTCAACGAACTCATCTTTCTCTTCGACCACAGAACCTTTGTCGCGGGCGCATTCGATCTTAGCGTAGTAGACTCCACCGCTGCCACAGGGGATAGTAACGAGAACCATCCCAGGGTCCGCCTGCTGGGCGAGACCTGGGGGGAGTTGCTCGGAGACGCACCCGCGGACTTGGACCGGCGGACCGGTCCTGTTCCTAAAGGAGTATCGTACCATCTTCTGGAAGCCCGGCAACGCCCTGACGGCTTGTGGTATGCACAGTTCGTAATTGACACGTGACCGGTGGTGGGAGGTGCGGAACATGCCCGAAGACTACTGGAAGGGCCCACTTGAAAAGGTAGACGAGTACAGATGGCGCGTGCCCACGGCCTACAAGCCGGGAATGAAGGTAGACGGGATCGCGTTTGCTGACGCTGCCGGGATCGAGGCGGCGAGGCGTGGTGACGCTCTCGAGCAGCTGGCGAATTCTGCGTGTCTTCCGGGAATCCAAGTCGCCGCCCTGGCGATGCCGGACATCCACTCCGGGTACGGGTTCCCCATAGGCGGCGTCGGGGCCACGGACGCTGAAACCGGAGTGATCACCCCAGGTGGAATCGGCTTCGATATCAACTGCGGTGTTAGGCTTCTCAGGACCAACCTATCCGCTAGGGAGGTCACTCCCCATGTCCAGAGACTCGTGGACCGGCTGTACCGCGACATCCCGTCCGGCACGGGGTCCAAAGGGCCGATCAAACTGGACGCGGAGGAGGTCCGCAAGGTCCTGGAGGAAGGGGCGGCCTGGGCGGTCAGGGCGGGGTACGGATCGGAAGAGGACCTGGAATACACCGAGGAGCGCGGCAGAATGAACGGTGCGGATGCCCGAGCGGTAAGCGAACGGGCTATCCAGAGGGGAATGCCTCAATTGGGCACCATGGGTTCCGGCAACCACTTCCTGGAGATCCAGGTCGTCGAGGAGGTAATCGACCCCGGGGCGGCACAGGCTTTCGGGCTCTACGAGGGACAGGTTGTGATCATGATCCACTCCGGCTCACGGGGACTCGGACATCAAGTATGCACTGACTACCTGGAATCGATGCAGGGGGCGGTGGCCAAGTATGGCATCAGTGTGCCCGACCGCCAGCTTGCGTGCGCTCCGCTCAAGTCCCCTGAGGGTGCGCGCTACTTCGCGGCTATGGCGTGTGCGGCGAATTTCGCGTGGGCAAATCGTCAGTGCATAATGCACTGGACCAGGCAGGCGGTGGCCAGTGAGCTTGGCTCGACGCCTTCGGCCCTTGGCATGACCCTCCTCTACGACGTGTGCCACAACATCGCGAAACTCGAGGATCATGTAATACAGGGGCGCCGCACCCGGGTCCTGGTCCACAGGAAGGGCGCCACGAGGGCGTTTCCTCCCGGACATCCAGACGTCCCGGCGGCCTACAGGCGGGTGGGCCAACCAGTGATAGTCCCGGGTGATATGGGAAGGAACTCCTATGTTCTGCTGGGTACGGAGAGAGCCATGCAGATTGCGTTCGGTTCGACATGCCACGGGGCCGGTAGGCTCATGAGCAGGAACGAGGCCTTGCGCAACCGGAAGGCGGATGAGGTTCGTGAGGCACTCAGGGAGGCCGGGGTCTATGCACGGGCGGCAAGCCGGGGGTCGCTCGTGGAGGAGGCTCCGGAGGCCTACAAGGATGTAAACGACGTAGTGAACATCACCCATAAGGCGGGGATATCCCTCAAAGTGGCCAAACTTCGCCCGCTTGGGGTGGTGAAGGGGTAGGTCAGGGGCAACGCCAGAGCCTGAAGTCTCCCATGTATACTCCAGAAAGCATCGGGCGAGTTCGAGGCTGGGTAGAGAGACGAGTCTTTCAGAATATGTAGTCGGCGTGGCGCCCCGGATGCCCCAGAGGTCAGGCGGGAGGTGCGGGGCGCTCTACATCATGCGCCTCCAGCCTCACCAACGCTGACAGGGGCTAGCTCATTGCCGGAAGGGTACCCTTGACAGAGACCAAGCAAATTTTGCCCGAAGGAAGTAT
>JANLFS010000094.1 GCA_024655925.1 Bacillota bacterium
ATCCAGTCTGAGACCCTTGTGGCCTTGGGCCCCCTTCTGGACCTGGCTGACCCCTACGCCATAGCCAAAGCCGGAGAGAGGTGCAACCTTCTGGGGATCGACACCATATCCACAGGTGTAACCATCGCCTTTGCCATGGAGTGCTACGAGCGAGGAGCCATCGATGATTCCGCCGCTGGCTTCCCCATCAGGTGGGGAGATGCCTCAGCGGTCCTGAGGCTCATAGAGATGATCGGCAAGCGCGAGGGGTTTGGAGAAGTCTTGGCCCGGGGAGTGCGGTCCGCGTCCGAGCACATAGGAAAGGGCTCCGAGGCCTGGGCAATGCACGTCCGGGGCCTTGAGGTACCCATGCACGACCCCAGGGGCAAGAAAGGCATGGGCCTGGCCTACGCTACCGCCATGAAAGGCGCAGACCACGAATCCAGCATGCACGATGAGGCTTTCCAACGCGAGAACGCCATGCCCGCGCTCGGGTTCACTGAGCCTATTTCCAGGTTCGAGATGAAAGGCAAACCCAAGCTGGTCAAGGCCTTGCAGGAGTACTGGGGCACCCTGGCAGACTGTCTGCCTGTATGTAAGTTCCCACTCATACCTCCAAGGCCTTTCAACCCCGAAAGAGTGCTCGCCGCCTTGAACTTCGTGACCGGGTGGGATATGTCCATGGACGAGTACCTCATGTGCGGGGAGCGAGTGTTCAACCTCGGCCGTGTCATGAACCTGCGCGAAGGCAAGTCCCCCGGTGAGGACCGGCTTCCCAAGAGGTTTGGGGACCCAATTCCCGAAGGAGGAAGTCAAGGGCAGACGCTTCCAGAAGAACTCCTCACTTCCGCGCTCTTGGAATATTACGCCCTGAGAGGGTGGAGCCCGGAGGGAATTCCTACCGCGGAGACGCTCCGAAGACTAGGCATCGATGGGATGGTTGACTGACTCGCAGGTGCGTGGAAAGACTCAACCCGAGGACGGGAGGAAAAGCGATGAGACTGCAAGGCAAGAAGGCCCTGATACTGGTGGCGAACGAGTTTGAGGATATTGAGGTGTTCTACCCTCTCTTGAGGCTGTCCGAAGAGGGTGCGTGGATCACCCTGGGGGTCCTTGAGATGGGCTGGCACCCCAGGCCCGTGGTGCCGGGCAAGCCTCTGACCGGGCGGCTGGGGTCAGTAATACCCCCCATGGTCATGAAAGAAGGCGTGAGGTTCGACATAAGGCCCATCGCGGCCGTATCCGTGGCGGATTATGACGCCGTCATCATTCCGGGCGGATTCGCCCCGGACTATCTCAGGCGCGACCCCGCCACCGTAGATCTGGTGCGCGAGTTCAACTCGGCAGGCAAACCCGTAGCCGCCATCTGTCATGGGCCGTGGCTCCTGGTGTCCGCGGGTGTGCTCGGAGGCCGCAAAGCCACTTGCTTCTTCTCTATTAAGGACGACGTTACAAACGCGGGGGCGGAGTATGTGGACCAGGCCGTTGTGGTTGACGGGAACGTCATAACGAGCCGGACTCCCGATGATCTCCCGCAGTTCTGCGGGGCGATCATGGAAGCGATGAGAGGGGAATAGCGGAGGTGGGATGATTACCGTACGGCTGGTGTCTATCCTCGGCCCCAGCGTGTCTCATGCTGGAGCCAGCTCCAGGAGAGAGTTCACAGTCCCCGGGCCCACCATCCGGGAGGCGCTCCTCCAGGTTGAGCGGGCTGTGCCGGATCTTGGCGGCAAGCTCGTGCGGGAGGGCGGGTCGCTGAACCCTTCCCTGTTCGTGGTGGCGGAAGGAGCGAGTGGAGCCAATGAGCCCCAGCAAGATCTGGGGGTCGAGCTGCCGCCAGGGACTGCCGTGTCAGTCCTTCCGGTAGTGACTGGGGGGTAAGTCATACGGGATTTCGAGGGGAGGTTCGATGGCGAGAGGAATCGCTAAGAATGTGCCGCAGAATAAGTGGTGTCGATAATCTCCCATGCCACCTGGACTGTCGCTCATAGAGGACCTTCCCTTTCTCGAGGATCTCTCGCAGAAACCCGTCACCTTGCGCGAGGCGGGCTTCGACTTCTCCGGGGGTGTAGACCACTGGAGAAACGGGCAGATTGCGAATGATGTCCCGCAAGAGGCGGCGCACCTTGAGCCTGCGCTCCATGATACTGCCGGGATCATCCCTCACGATGAGGAGGTCGATATCGCTGTCCGGGTCAGGGGCGCCGTAAGCGTATGAGCGGTAGAGAACTATCCGTTCAGGAAGGTATCCCGAGCAAATGCGTTCTGTGATCTGGCTGAGCGTCGTCCGTATGCGGGTCGCTTGCATCTGCCATCTCCTGACACCTCTTGGTTTAATTATGCCAACTGGTACGATTGGCTGAAACCCCGGCAGACGAATCGCCAACAACCGGCGAATGGCCAATCCCCCTGGAGCAGGGTCTCGATGAGGAGAGTATCCCAGTAGTGAGAGATGGTGAGGTCACTCGCCCTGTCAGCAGAGTCGGATGCCGACTCACTCGCCTCTGCTCTGCGCTGCCAGTCCTGTCATGTCTGCTGACAGCCGCCCTCGCAGCGGCCACTGGGACTCGAGGGGAAGACAGTCGAAATGCTGGTCCGAGACAAGTACAAGACGGCGACGGACCCGACTCGTGCCAAGAAGCTTGTGATCTTGGCGGCCTGTCACACACTGAACTCCACAATCGTTCCACAGGCCAGAGACTGCTTGACATCAATAAGCCTCTGGTTACGCGAACCTCTGTACGGAAGAGAGAGGTCGCGAAGGGATTCCACGAAACGGCCATCGACAAGTATATCTGTGGCTGCGAGGAGTTGCTTCACCCCCCTTACTGAAGAGCACACAAGCTCCTCCCAGGTGTGCCCAGTGTAGGTTACCACAGACAGCCCTAGTTCTGAGGCCGCACCTGCGATCTCCGAGAATCCGAGAGCCTGTGAGAAGGGTTCTCCACCGCTCAAGGTGATGCCTGAGATCACGGGGTTGGCAAGTAGACTGGGCATCAGCTCACGAAGAAGGTTCTGAACACGCACCAGGCGACCTCCAGAGAAAGGCCAGGTGTGGGGATTGTGGCACCCCCGGCAGCGGTGAGGGCACCCTTGTGCGAAAAACACGAACCGCACACCTGGCCCGTCCACGACACTCTCAGCGTTCATCCCGGCCAGCCTGACAAACGCTGAAGCCTGTTTGGATCCCACGGGAGCGCGCTGCTGGGATCTCCTCACTCTAACACTGCCCCCCACTGGTGTCCCGACCGATCCGAGAGTTCCGCCACTTTGGCTTCGTTGAACCTGTCTATTGTGGACAGATAGCCCGTAATCCGCCTGATCCTGCTGATTCTCGTTGACCCACACGAAGGGCATGCGGAGGGCACTATGCCCGAAAACCCACAGGAAACACACTCATCTATCGGGAAGTTGATTCCCCCGTAGCCCATGTCTGAAGCGGCCATGGCCCGGACTATCCGTTCCACCGCTTCGACGTTGTATAGAGGGGGTGATGGCAACTCAACATAGGATATGTGTCCAGCATTAGTGAGCGTGTGATACTTGCCTTCTCGAGACAGCTTCTGCCATATACTTGTAGGGAAGCTCACGGGAAGGTGGAAGCTGTTTGTGTAGTATGGGCGATCTGTGACGCCTTTGACTGGACCGAATCTCTCACGGTCTATGCTAACGAACCTACCCGACAGGCCCTCCGCCGGAGTGGCAAGCAATGTGTAGTTCAGGTCATACTCTTCCGCGAAGCGATCGACCTGCGTGCGCATGAAGCCCACGATGGAGTAGCCAAGCTTGTCCGCCTCTTCATCTTCACCGTGGTGCTTACCTCGAAGCACCTTGAGAGTCTCTGCGAGACCGATGAACCCAATAGACAGTGTGCCATGCTTGATGGCTGGTCCAATCTCATCGTCCTCAGACAAGTTCTTCGAGTCCATGTACAGGTGTTGGCCCATGAGGAATGGCATGTCACGAACGCGTAACCTACTTTGGATTTCGTACCTGTGATGGAGTTGCCTCGCGCACAGTTCTAGTCTACTCTCAAGGCGTGCCATGAAGCGATCCTCATCGCCGTCCGCCTCAAGTGCCAATCTGGGAAGGTTTATCGAGGTAAACGACAGGTTACCACGTCCCGAGCTACACTCATCACCGTGTCTGTTGGCAATCACACGGGTCCGGCAGCCCATATAGGCCACCTCATCCGAATACTGATCGTTGAAAGACGAATCCATGAAGCTGAACGTGGGGTTCATTCTTCTGGCTGCTACACGGCATGCCAGCCTGAACAGATCGTAGTTGGGATCACCTTCGTGGAAGTTGACGCCTGCTTTGACCCGGAAGATCACATTAGGGAAAAGCGGGGTCTCGCCCCTCCCCAGGCCCCGCTCATACGCCTCCAACAGGCACCGAGTTACAAGTCGCCCCTCGGGCGATGTGTCTGATCCCAGGTTGATGCTGGAGAACGGGACTTGAGCTCCGGCTCTACTGTGCATGGAATTGAGGTTGTAGATGAGGCCTTCCATAGCCTGATATACCTCCGCATGCTCCCGGCCGCGGACATACGGAGCCATATCCTTATCAAAGTGGGCGAAAGACTGGCCGCCATGCATATCATTCTGGCAACTCTGAAGTATTATCGCGGCAAGCGCGGCGGCCGAGCCTGGTCTTCGGGGAGGACGGACATAGCCGTGTCCGGCGTTGAACCCGTTCTCGAGCAGCTCCCCGAGAGGTATCTGAAGGCACGTAAGCGTCTTTCCGTAATAGTCCAAGTCGTGTATGTGGATGTCGCCGTCACGATGTGCGCGCGAGATGTCATCGGGGATCACTCGGTTGAGATAGTATTGTCTGCTTGCTGCAGATGCGATCTGAAGCATCTTGGCTGACGGAGAGTTCCCCACGTTGGCATTCTCGCGGCTGGTCTCTTTGAGAATGTCCGATACGATATCCATGAGTTCCGATTTACCTTCACGTATCCGTGTGCGCTTGGCCCGATACAGTATGTACGCCTTCGCTGTCTGAGCGTGCCCTTCTTCGATTAGGACCTTCTCAACAACATCCTGGACCTGCTCCACGGAGGGGATGCAACCGGGGCCGTTCTTGCTCAGAAGATAGGAAACCACCTTGTCGGCCAAGTCCATGGCCAGCTGACGGTCCCTGCCGCCCACCGATTGAGCCGCGCGAAATATCGCGTCAGCTATTCGTCGTTTGTCAAAGGGCACTAGTCTCCCGTCCCGCTTCTCAATCACTGTGAACATGCTTATCACTCCATTAAGCGACCCTGTTTGTCATTGTCTGAGAATTCTCCTCGTCGCACGGACTGTGCCCGTCATCTTCAGACCATCAGTCCCGAGAGACAGAACGCCCCCCAGTTCGCCTCAGCGAAGAGGGGGGCATAGTGAACGCAGCGAATAGAGGATCCTGCGGACACCATAGGCGTCACCCCTTTCCTCGAAGGTGGCCTACTGAGTCTGCCAGGCAGGTCTTCTGGCTCTTGGGTCATCGCCTCAACACGCCTTCCCCCTACGACCGCAGGAGTGACTTTGTATTGTGCTGAGACTCCCCAATCACAGCGGCGGGACCGCGGGCTTCACCGGGTGGAGATACCTAGTCCTCCACCCGCTGCCTCTTCCCTATTCTCTCTCCTCTCAAGAGAGCACCTGGCAGAATACACGTATTAGCTTGGGGCCAGGCGCGACTGAGTCGCCCTGGTGTCATTATACCATGGTTGGGTCATCCATGGACGACCGTAGAACGATCTTCGGAGACCAATGTGTTCTTTCGCTCAGCGCGAATTGAGTGCTGCCTTCTCGATCCTGGCCCACTCGTCCCGCAACCCCACCGTGCGGTTGAACACCAGTCTGTCCTGGGATGAATCGGGGTCGACGCAGAAGTAGCCCAGCCTTTCGAACTGATATCTGCTTCCCGGCGTTGCGCTGGCGAGGGATGGTTCTACCCGGCATGTGGTCACTATCTCCAGCGAGTCCGGACTCACGCAGGTCATGTAGTCTTCCACTGACCCCGGAGCCTCTTCAGTGAAGAGGCGATCGTACAGGCGCACTTCGGCATTGAGCGCGTGGGCGGCCGACACCCAGTGTAAGGTGGCCTTGGCCCGCCGCTCCCCGTGGGATGAACCTCCCCGTGTGTCCGGGTCATAGGTGCAGTGGAGCTCCATCACTTCACCGGTCTTCTCGTCCTTGACCACATCAGTGCACTTGATGAAATATCCGTACCGCAGCCGCGTTTCGCGCCCGGGAGCGAGACGGTAGAACTTCGGAGGCGGGTTCTCCCTGAAATCATCCTGCTCTATATAGAGCACCCGGGAGAAAGGCACCTTTCGCGTTCCCATGGATGGATCCTCAGGGTTGATCACTGCTTCCAGCCACTCTACCTGGTCCTCGGGGTAATTGTCTATGACCACCCGGAGGGGACGAAGCACAGCCATGACCCGCGGCGCCCGTCGATTCAGATCTTCACGGACGCAGTGCTCGAGGAGAGCTAGGTCGACGACACTGTTGGCCTTGGCCACGCCTATACGATCACAGAAGTCTCTGATTGATTCGGGCGTGTAGCCACGTCTTCGAAGCCCCGAAATGGTGGGCATTCGAGGATCGTCCCAGCCGGCGACGACTCCCTTCCTCACTAGGTCGAGGAGCTTTCGCTTACTCATCATTGTGTAGCTGAGATTGAGGCGGGCGAACTCATACTGCTGCGGCCGGCTGGGGAGGTCCAGGTTGTCAATGAACCAATCATACAAGGGACGGTGATCCTCGAACTCCAGAGTGCAGATAGAATGGGTGATCCCTTCGAGTGCGTCCGAAATCGGGTGCGCGAAGTCGTACATAGGATATATGCACCACTTGTCCCCGGTCCTATGGTGAGTCGCCCGCAGGATGCGGTAGATGACGGGGTCACGCATGTTGAGGTTCGGGGATGCCATGTCGATCTTCGCCCTCAGGACGCGAGAGCCATCCGGGAATTCGCCATCCCGCATCCGCTGAAACAGGTCCAGGTTCTCTGCTACTGAGCGTGTGCGGTATGGGCTGTCCTTGCCTGGTTCGGTCAAGGTGCCGCGGTAGTCCTTGATCTCCTGCGCGCTCAGGTCGCAGACATAGGCCTTGGAAGCTTTGATGAGCTGGACTGCGCAATCGTAGAGCTGCTCGAAGTAGTCTGAGGCATAGAACAACCGGTCGTCCCAGTCAAAGCCGAGCCAGCGGACGTCCTCCATGATAGACTCGACGTACTCGACATCTTCCTTACTTGGATTGGTGTCGTCGAACCGCAGGTTGCACAAGCCGCCGTATTTGGCGGCCAGACCGAAGTTCAGGCAGATGGACTTGGCGTGTCCGATATGCAGGTACCCGTTGGGTTCAGGCGGGAAACGGGTGTGGACCCGGCCCTCGTTCTTGTTCTGCCTCAGGTCCTCCTCGATGATGTCTTGAATGAAGTTCGGAGCGCTGGTTACGGCTGTTTCCATAATCCTAACCCCCTCGGACGCCCGGCGGCCTCTTTGCCTACTGATACATTCAATTCATCAGCTCTGCATCCTTCTAGTATACCCTACCACGGCCGTTCCCGCGATAGACCGCGCGAGCCAAGACCGCGCAAGCCAAGCGGCAACCGTTCCACACTTACGGCATTGACGTACCCGCCGGTACGCTCCAGATCGAGGTCCTCTTGAAGGCCACCAGTATCGCAAACGTGAGGGCGAGCATGCCAAGGACGATAGCTGCGATGTTTGCCCCGTGGTTCTGAGCGAGCCATCCAGTGAGGAGAGATCCGAATGGCACGACGCCGTTATGGACCAGCATATACGCACTCATGATCCTGCCGCGCATCCTATCTGGAGAGTTCATCTGAACCCAGGTGTTAGCAGCGGCGTTGAAGGTGATCTGCGCCCACCCCACGAGAGCCAGAACAATTGCTGACGCCATGTATACTTGGGTGAATCCCAGAAGTATCAGAAGTCCAGACCAGCAGAAGGCGGCCCACAGGATGAGTCTGGCCTGCAGCCCCCTGACGGAATGTGCTGCGAGGGCTACGGCTCCCATCACGGCTCCAACGCCCATTGCGGACATCAACAGCCCGTAACCGGTCGCCTCTTGATGAAGGACCCTTTCAGCAAAAGCGGGGACAAGGACGGCAGGATTGAGAAGAAACAAGCTCATGCCGAATACCAGCATGATGACGGTTGAGATCGCCGGAGTCGAGCGGACATAGGCCAGACCTTCAGCGAGGTCATCCAGCATCTTCCGGTGCGTCTCCGGCCGGGCCGGCTTTGAAGCAGGCACTAGCATGAGTCCGGCTATTACCGCAAGGAAGCTCGCCCCGTTCAGGAAGAAGCAGGGCGCAAACCCGGCCTTGCCTATGACCAGGCCTGCCAGAGCAGGGCCTAGCATTCGAGCCAGGTTGAAGATGGCCGAGTTGAGGGCAACCGCGTTCATCAGGTCGGTTCCATCGGTCATGTCCTTGACGAAAGCCTGTCTTGCGGGGCCGTCGATACTCTCAGCCACCCCCACCAGCGCAGACATGGCAAGGACGTGCCAGTATCTGACCAGCCCGAGCTGGATCAGAGCCCCCAATCCAAACGCCAGGACCATCAGGGTGGTCTGGGTGAGGAGGATCAGATTCCGCTTGGAGATCCGGTCAATTATGACCCCGGTGAATAAAGACAGGGCCAAAGTAGGAATGAACCGGATCGAACTGACGAGGCCAAGTAGGTATGCGGAGTCCGTAAGCTTGAGGATCAGCCACGCTTGTGCGGTGGACTGCATCCAGGTTCCGATCAGGGAGACGCATTGACCTGACCAGTAAAGCCGGAAGCTTCGATGACGGAGTGCGGCGAAAGTATTGCCAATCATCGGCGCCTTTACGCTGCCCCCGTCAGAATGACGAGTGGACTCGCTCAGTGTATCCATCAGACATTGCCTCACCCCGCGCGCAGCCAGAGACCTGATGACAGGCCTTCAGCCTCTGCCCATTCGGCCGATATTTCGCCAAAGACTCCGCTCGTTCGCTCGTTACTGTGATCCCGAGATCATCCCTCAAGCACGCTAACTGGCGCCGCCCGCGGAGTCCGCCGCCAGTTCGGGCTCGCGGGCCCAGGCCGCCTCTGGGTACTGACTGCGCTTGACTACGGCCTTTGTCTTCCATCTGCCTGTTCGGTAGTAGATGTAGCTGACCAAAAACCCGACCAACGGCGAGACTGCGGCGGCGATCCATACTCCTTTGACCCCGAGAGAGGGGATGCTCGAGAGGGTCCGGGCAAGGGGCACTCGGACGGCCCACAGCGCTATCACGGTAGTCAACATCGTCGGCATGGTATCTCCCGCTCCGCGTAAGGCCCCGTTGACCGCAAACATCAACGACAACGGAACGTACGAAAAGGCCACTATCCGAAGATAGGTTGCGCCTGCGCCCAGAACCATAGTGTCGGCGGTGAACACTCCAAGAAGCAGCTTCGGAGCTGCCATGACCACCAGGCTGATGACAGCGGCTATGCCGCCGGTCAACATCAGGCCCGAGCGGACCACGTCCCGGACCCTGTCATGTTTGCCTGCCCCGATGTTCTGCCCTACGAGGCTTGACACGGCGAGCCCGGTGCTCATGGCGGGCATGAACGCAAACTGATCCAGGCGCGAGGCCGCGCCGAACGCGGCGACGGTTGTCGCACCGAACGTGTTTATGATTGAGGTGATCACAAGCCCCCCAAGAGACACCATCAGCTGCTGAGCTCCAGCGGGGAGCCCGATTCTGAACGTGGTGACGGTAAGCTGCCAGTCGGGACGCCATTGATCTCTCGTGCGGGGCAGGAGATTAGTCACCCGGCTGAGATGGCGGAAGAGCAGGGCAACCGATATGGCTTGTGCGATCACTGTGGCGAAAGCGGCCCCTGCCACACCCATCGCGGGAAGCGGCCCTATTCCGAAGATCATCAGAGGGTCCAGGGCGATGTTGATCATTGTCGTGTAGAAGAGGAACACGAGCGGGGTGCGGGAGTCTCCGAGCCCGCGCATTATGGAACTGAGCGCGTTGTACAGGAACATGAAGATCAGGCCGGCTATGAAGACCTGAAGGTACTGGGCTGCCATCTCCATGACCTGGGGCGGGGTGTTTATCAAGCGCAGGATGCGCCGGGCGAACAAGACCCCCGGAATCGAGATAGCGACCGAGGACAGCCCGAGGATCACCAGGGTGTTGCCGATGGTCCGTTTGACGGAGTCCATCTGGCGCGCGCCGTAGTACTGGGAAACCAGTACCGTTGCGGCCACGGCCAGGCCCGCGACTATGGATACGAGCGCGAAGATAATCGGAAAACCTACGGACACCGCCCCTAGCGCCTCGGGGCCGAGAAACCGTCCCACCCAGAAGCTGTCCACGGTGTTGTAGAGCGCCTGCAGCAAGTTGCCCAGGAACATCGGAATCGAGAACACGAGCAGATGGCGAGAGATGCTCCCCTTGGTAAAATCGGTTGTACGGCTTGCCTGCAACTCTTCTGCCTCCTTGGGCCTTGGCCGATGCCGCGTTGGAGCGGAAATGGATCGGATGTGGGATAGCCCGCCGGGGCAGTTATGTCAGCCGCACGCCGGATGGGGATGTCCGTCCTCGCCCACTATTCGGTCAAGCATCTTGTTCAGTTTGATCAGGCCGTTTTCGATATCGCGCACGTCCTCGTCCGAGGATGACGCAAGCCCGGCGGCTATCTTCGCTGTGACCGTCGCGGGTCCTTCGGCGACCAGCATACGCCCTTCGGGGCTCAACTGAATCATGATCCTGCGCCTGCACCTCGGGTCCTGCCCGCGCAGCACGTAACCCGCCTTTACCAGGCGGTCGATGTCAACCGAAGTGGTGCTCTTGGGCAAATCGAGCTTTTCTGCCACTTCGTTCAGGGTAAGCGGCTCATTTGACCTCGCCAGGTGCCTCAAGATGAAAGCATGGCGCACGGAGATTCCCCGCTCCGCCGAAAGCCTCCTGAACATGGCATGAACGGCGTGGTTGGCCCGTTTCACCCCTGCGAGGATTCGTTCCGCCGCCGAGATGGCCTCGGGCGTAGGTTCTGTCATGTGGACACCTCGCTCGGCACGACTGGACATACGTGAAATGTTCAACACTGAAATGTTATGACGGAGGGAAGCTGATGTCAAGGTGTCTTAGGAGACATCCTGAACTTTTGATATAGGGCGCCAGCATATGGGATTGGGCGGTTAA
>JANLFS010000095.1 GCA_024655925.1 Bacillota bacterium
TAGTTGGTAGTCCGGTCAGTCCTGGTGTAGGTGGCAGCCTGGGCAGTCGTGGCAGCGAACATAGGGTATGTCGGGGCGACATTGGATGCTGTCCCGGCCGCGCCACCTTCTGCCGCTGGGGTCCCTATCCTCTGTTCCTCCGATGTCTGCTCGCTGATGGGTATGCCGTACCCGGTGGGCAGGGGCTGGAAGGTTTGAGTCTCTGTCTCCTTAGTGTCGAAGTTGAAGTCTGCGTACACCCTGACAACTGCCCGCCCGATTCCCAGCACGCGCTCGAGCATTGTCTCTATGCGCCGCTGCATCTCCTGCTCGAAAGCCATCTTCGCGTCGAGTTGGGATGTCGTGAGCCCGGCCAGGGCTGCCCCAGCGGCCGCAGGGCTCTGTCCTTGCCCCCGCCACAGGAGGTTGCCTTCCGTGTCGATTACCGTGATGTTGTCGGGAGTGAGCCCCCGGATGGCCGTGGACGCGAGATGAACGATCCCACGCACCTGTGGATCTAGAATCCGGGACCCTGGCCTGAGCTTGACTACTATGGATGCGGTGGTAGGCTCCTGCTGTTCCGAGAAGAGGCGCTCCTCAGGGATGACGATGTGCACTCTGGCCTGTGCGACAGGCGTGAGGGACATGATAGTCCTGGCCAGCTCACCCTGGAGGCTTCGAACGTAATTCACCTTTTGGGTGAACTCGGTCGCACCGAAGCTCATCTTGTCGAACAATTCGAATCCCGAGCCCGCTCCCTGCGGGTAGCCCTTGCTGGCCAGTTCCATCCTGAGTTCGTATACCTTGTCCGCCGGGACGGAGACAGAAGTCCCGCCTGCCCCGAGCTTGTACCGGACTCCGGATTCCCTGAGGTACTCTACGATGGCGGCGCCGTCCTCGGGGGACAGGTTACCGAACAAGAGTGAGTAGTCCGACCCTGAGGTGTACACGATGAGAGTGATGAGGCCGGCGAGCACGACAGCCGCCACCACGGCGATGGCGATCATTCTCCCGGTCCCGAGGCTTCCTGCGATCCCGTTCCTCGTCTTCTTCTCGGCGCCTGTCTTCGCCATTCTACATCTGCATCCTCATGATTTCCTGGTAGGACTCGATGACCTTGTTCCTGATCTGCATCGTGAGCTGAAGTGCTATATTCACCTGCTCTACAGCGATCATGACCTGGTGGATGTCACCGGCCTCACCCGTCGCGAGTCTCTCTGTCATCCGGTCCGCGCGGGCCTGCATGTTGCTGACCGCGTCAACCGCCCGATCGAGCATTTCGCCGAATGTCTTGACGAGATCCGCCTGATCACTCCGGCGGTTCCCCTCGGCGGCCTGCCTGATGAGGCTCACCCCGGTCACTGTACCCACGCCAGTCACCACACCCACCTCCCTCAGGATTTGCCGATCTCCAGGGCCTTGGCCGCCATCGACTTCGCCGCATTGAAGGCAGTCACGTTGGCCTCATAGGCCCTGCTCGCAGTCATCATATCGACCATCTCAGAGACCACGTTCACGTTGGGCATGGCCACGTAACCCTCAGGATTCGCATCCGGGTGACCTGGGTCGTAGACCATCGTGTGAGGCCTGGGATCTTCCACAATCCCGAATGCCTGCACTCCGCCGTCCGCCTTCGCTGAGAGGAGGACGACCTGCCTTCTGAACGGCCCACCTTCCTCCGTTCGCGTAGTGTTGATGTTCGCCAAGTTGTTGGAGATCACGTCCATCCGCAGCCTCTCGGCAGTCATCCCAGACGCGCTGATGCGAAACCCTCCGCCGAAGCTCATGTCCTACCGCCTCCCCTCGCTGATTATGTATCTGAGCGTCCTGAAACGATCCGCGATGAGCTGGGCGAATGTATTGTAGGCTGCCGCGTTCTCCGCGACTTTGGCCATCTCGGCATCGATGTCCACACTGTTGCCATCAAGTCTCATGGACGTCTCCGAGCGCATCTCCATCGGGGACGAAGGCGACCCACCCCTGCCAGAAATGGGAATATGACGCGGGTGGGTAGTCCTGCCTGCCACTCGCGGGACCCGGTCCGTCTCGAGGTGGGCCCTGAGTTCGGCATGGAAATCCACATCACGGGCTTTGTACCCTGGGGTGTTGACATTGGCGATGTTGTTGGCCAGAAGGTCATGACGGGCGGATGCGATGTCGAGGGCCTTCTCCATGAGACGGGTGACGCGCGTCTCGAAGATCTTCATGTCACCCCGCTCCTTCCGCCGCAAGATCGATGGCGAAGAAGAACTGATGCAATCCTGGTGCCAATCAAGGTAAACCGAGAGAAAACGGGTTCTCCGGAGTGTCCGGCCCGAAAGCACTGGCAGAAGCCTTGGTGGGTGGTAAGCACAGAAGGGATCCGATCAGCTTGCGCGGACCGGCTGAGCAGTTTTTGCACACCCTGGTGAAACAGTTTCCACCTTGGCCGCGATAGGCGGACGCCATCCGGCGGCGGTCAAAGGCAGAACGACACGGAACGTGGCGCCGGTACCTGAAGACGGCTCGACGACTATCCGGCCGCCGTGGTTCTCCACTATGCCCAGGCTCAGTGGAAGCCCCAGCCCCGTTCCTCCGGACTTGGTAGTGAAGAAGGGGTTGAACACCCGGTCAGCGTGTTCGGGTGGGATGCCGGGGCCAGTGTCGGAGAAAAGAATCTCGACTGACCCTCCCTGTTCATCGCCGACGCACCGGGCAGATATCGAGAGTGTGCCACCTTCTTTCATAGCTTCGATGGCGTTGAGGGATATGTTCAGAAACACCTGCTTAAGCTGGTTTTTGTCGCCCACGATGTCAGGAGTCTCCACAGGTAGGTCCAGTTCCAAGGAGACATTCGAGGAGTTCGCGCGTGCCCGGAGAAACTCAGCGGTCTCCCGGAGCAGCCCCGCGAGGTCGATCCTTCCCAGGTTCAGTTCGGCTTGGCGGGCGAAGGTCAGCACACTCCTCACAATCAGGGAACAACGGGTAGCCTCGTCCTCTATGATCTTGGCCGTCTTCACGCATTCAGCGAACTCAGGTCCATGGCGAGCGAGTTTCTTCCCTATTACCTCGGCACAGGCCGATATTATTCCTATCGGGTTGTTGATCTCGTGCGCCATTCCGGCCGCAAACTCCCCTACCACCTTGAGTTTCTCAGCCTGGCGCAGTTGCTCCCCCAGCCGTACTTTCTCGGTGACATCTTCAGCCATGATGACTGTCGCAAGCCCGTACCCTTGCATCGATTGAGTCGTTGACACAACGAGCCTCAGGATGTGCGTGCCCCCGGATGCGTCGACCACGTCACAGCTTCTGATCTCGGTGGCGCCTGTCCCCGTACTCCCCTGAGCATGTACCTGTACCGCGCGAACCAGGTCATAGGGTTCTGCCCCCAGGATCTCCTGGACAGATCTCCCGATCGCATCTTCTTTGGACATCCTCATAACCTGGCACATCTCCCGGTTGAAGGTCACGACCCGGTGGTCCGGACCCAGTACGGCGATGCCAACCGGAGCTTCTTCAATCAGCCGCTCGGCGTAGCGTTTCGACAGCTCAAGCTGAGTGTTGGTTGAACTCAAGTTCCTGTAGAGTTGAGCGTTTTCAATGGCCACACTGGCGTAGGAAGCGATGATGGAAAGCAGGTGAGCATTGTCGGTCGCATCAGACCCGATCTTGGAGAAGTGGACTGTCAACGCCCCTATGGGTTGGCCTCCCACAACGACCTGGGCGGACAGCTCGAACTCTGGGTCGTTTACAGCACGAGGGTTTCCTGATGTCACCACTCGCTCTCTGTCCCTGTCCTGAATCCTGAGGACCGCGCCGCGCGCCCCTACCACCCCACAGGCGAGGTTTGTGATGCGCGTGAGGACTTCGTGTAGGTTCCTTGTGGCCACCAGCTCCTTGCTGGCCTCGAGCAACCCCGAGAGCCTCACGACCCGCTCGTTGAGCCCACGGTGACCTCTTATGAGGTCGTCCCTCAGAACGGACTCGGTTTCTATGAGGCCTTTACTCACCATCTCAAGGCCTTCAAGCCTGGCCAGAGCCGCCTTGGCCTCTCGTTCCCTCCTTGCAGCATAAGCCGTGCACCGCATCATCACCAGAGCAACCAGGCTGAGGATGGCCAAGTCCACAGGTATGACCCACCACCCGACCACGCCGCCGGTGATATGGCCGACGGCGAACCTTGCAGCGGTTATCGTCAGCACCCCGGCAGGAAACGTCCAAGGTGGGACGAGAGAGTCTCTCATGCCTAGACCATAGCCTCCTCGGCACGCCTACTGTAGCCCGTATTTCTTGATCTTGTTGAGCAGGGTGCGCCTGGTGATCTTCAGGATCTTCGCGGCCTTGGTGCGGTTGTCCGCTGTCTGCTCCAGCACACTCTTGATGTGCCGCCTCTCGATGTCCTCGAGGGAGAGCGTGCACTGATCGAGGCCGGGATCCAGAGCTGGAGTGGCGTTTATCGGGGCGCCCGTGAGACGGAGGTGTTCCGGCGTCAGAGTGTCCTCCCGGCACAGGAGGACCGCCCTCGCGACCACGTTTTCGAGTTCCCTGATGTTTCCAGGCCAGTCGTGCTCCCGGAGCAGGCGTTGGGCCTCGGGCGAAAAAGCCCGGACATGCCGGCCGAACTCTGCGTTGTACTTCTCTATGAACCGGGCGCATAGCGTGGGAATGTCCTCCCGTCTCTCCCGCAACGGGGGCAGACACAGGGGTACCACGCTCAACCTGTAGTAAAGATCTTCTCTGAATGCTCCCGTCGCGATCTCCTGTCGGAGGTCTTTGTTGGTCGCGGCGATCACCCGCACATCCACCTTTATCGTCTCCGACCCGCCGACTCTCTCGAACTCCTTGTCTTGAAGAACGCGGAGGAGTTTCGCCTGCATCGCCAGGGACATCTCTCCCACTTCGTCAAGGAAAAGAGTCCCTGGGTTCGCCATCTCGAACCGTCCTATCCGCCTCGCTATAGCATTCGTGAAAGCCCCCCTCTCATGGCCGAACATCTCGGACTCGAGAAGGGTCTCTGGTATCGCGGCGCAGTTCACCTTGACGAATGGTCTTGAAGCCCTGAGGCTCTTCTTGTGAACGTACCGGGCCACAAGTTCCTTGCCAGTGCCGCTCTCCCCGTAGATCAGGACTGTGGCGTTGGTCGGAGCGATGTCCTGGACCATCTCCACCACCTGCCTCATCTCGCGGGTGGAACCCACAACCCCATCGAACTCGGGGTCGTCTGGATGGCCAACCCCCGGGACAGCTCTTCCTGCGCAGGGAGCCCCAGCCCCGGCCTCGAGTGCGTTCCCGATGACCATAAGCAGTTTCTCAACTTTGAAGGGCTTTGTTATATAGTCGAAAGCCCCCATTTTCATGGCCTCGATGGCTGTGTCCACTGAGGAGTAGGCCGTCACTATGACCACTATGATCCCCGGCCTGATCCGTTTTGCCTCACGGAAGACATCGATCCCTGACATGTCTGGCAGTTTGAGGTCAAGCACAACTGCGTCAGCCGAAATGGCTTCGATGGCGTCGATAGCCTCTTTTCCAGTTGACGCAGTCTCGATGGCGTAACCTGCATCCGAGAACACGTCGGAGAGCACCACTCGCATGTTAGCCTCATCGTCCACGATAAGAACACGCCGGGCGGGCATCAACCATCCTCCAGTCGTGGATCGTAACCATTGGACTTTGTCGACTCAGGGTGATTCTTCAAAGACCATTCGATTCCTTTCAATGAAAAACAACGCAGTTCGTGTTCAGGCATCCCCATCTATGAGCCCGTGTGCACGCACCGCTGGTTGGCCCCAGTAAGCACGAAGGGCCCGTTTTCCGGTTCTCACCGCTTTGAGCTCTTCCCGAACCGGTTCCATGGCAGACTCAAGCAGTTCTTGGTTCGAGTTCTCGAAGGTGAGCAACTCGCTGAGGACCCTGGCGATCTTCGCATTCAGCAGGCAGGAACCGACCTCTGCACCTGCTCGGGCCAAACACTCGTGGTTGCGGACGCCTGTGGCCAGCGCACACTCGTCGATCAGAGCCGCAACCCGCGCTCCCAGCTGCGTCGCCTGCACGATCAGCTTCTCTTTCTCCCGGGTGGCGCGCTCGAGCCCATTCCAGTCAGCGCCCAGGATGGCGTCGCGCTGTCGCTGGGAGAGAGTGAGCATGGCTTCGTACACCTCGAGTTCCTTCGCACGGCACTCGTGCGTCTCCCGCGCCATGTCGTGGGGGCTTCGAGAACCCTCCACGTGATCACCCCCCGGTCTTCGCTGTCATGCCTCGCGCGTGGCGGATAGCTTGCGCCCAGGTCTGCCTCAGATCTGAGAGCATCCCGATGACCTCATCGATGGGCTCTGAGGAGCGTTTGGTGTTCGCCTCCACTAGGCGGTGCTCGAGGTACTCATAGATCCTCCAGAGGTTGAACGCAACCTCGCCCATGTTGAAATCCAGTGATGTCTGGAGTTCCACCAGGATGTCCTGGGCACGGACGAGATTCCTGTGCGCCGACTCCCGCCTGCCTTCTAGAAGGTCGGCTTTCCCCTGGCCTGCGAATCTAATGGCCCCATCGTAGAGCATCAGAACCAGAGTCTCGGGAGGGGCAGTTTGAACTTGCGTCTCCTGGTACTTGCCGTACGGGTTCGCCGTCATGGCACTTCCTTCCTTTCGGGGAGGTCGCCTCGGTGCACCGCCGCTTGGCGGTTGGGCCTACCACATGGACGTGAATTGCGTATTCAGCCAGGCGCTCTGGCTCCGCATGGACGAGAGCGCCTTCTCCATCGCAGTGAACTGCTTGATGAGAGTGGCTTCCCTCACTTCAAGTCTCCGCTCAGCATCAGTTATCCTCCTGGACACCATCTTGGCCTCAGCGTCCAGGTTGGCCTGGGTCTTGGGTATGAGACCGGTCCCGGCCTGGACTAGCCCACTTATGTATGTGTCGAACCTTGCCGCGATCCCGGTATTCGGCTCGCTGAAGAGCTTTGTCACGCCCTCCGGGTTCGAGGTGAGAGCCGCCTTGAGCTTAGCGTCGTCTATGACGAGCTTTCCTGACCTCCCGTCGGTCGAGCCAATTGCGCCAGTCGATATACCGATGGCAAGAAGACTGTTGGTCGCAGCCGGGAGCCCAGACACCGTTTCCATGGCGAGGGTTCGCAGACGGGAGGCGATCCCGAGAACTGTTCCGTTTGCCTGCAGGGTGCCGGCACTTTTGGTGGTCGAGTTGTAGGATGTGAGGCTGGAGATGAGATCCAGCACAGAGTTGTACTGGTCCACAAAGCTCTTGATTGCAGAGTATCCTGCGTCCACATTTTGGGAAACCGTTATGGTGGAAGCGTTCTCACCCGCCTCCTTGAGCTCGAGAGTGACGCCGGGGATGATACCTGACACTGTGTTCGACGCAGAAGATAGTTGTGTGCCGCCGTTCACGGTGTCCACGCGGAACAGAGCATTCTCGCCAGGCACCTGTGTTGCACCAAGGATACCCGCAGCTCCGAGGAAGCCGCCCCCGACATCCTCGGAGCTGATGGAAATGCTCCCGGTGTACTTGGCTGTGAGCACTAGCCGGTCCTCGAGAGTGTCATATGCCGCTGTCACTTGGGCGGAAGATGCGTTTATGCGATTGATCACGCTCGTAAGCGAGTCCGAATACCGGTCGTACTGTATCGCGACCCCGTTGATGACAAAGAGCCCCCGGTTAGTCCCGCCGTCAGAGGCTGCAAGCCCAAGAGCCTTGGGGGCGGCAGATACGGTAATAGAGTTGGCAGTGGACCCTTCGGGCGTTGCCGTGTCTGTAATCACGAACATGTCGTTCTGAGCCCCGCCGAGCCCAGAGACCTTCACTCTTATGGTGCCGGGATCAAGCCCGGCGGCAGCGTTCATCTTCGCCTCAAGGTCCGCCGCGACTGCGGCCATGTCGTCCCCTGCCGAAAGCGCCTCTGTGGTGTACTCCTCTCCGTGATAACGGAACGTAACTGTCTCCGTTCCGACCAGGGCGACTGCAAGTGTCCCTTCGGTTGCCCCTTCCGCCACTCCACTTGTCACAGAGTCGTTCAGAACCCCCGCGAGCCTGCTGGTGTAGAGAGCCGCCCCTGCCTTGACCACTCCGAGATTTCCATAGCTTGTGATGGTCGATCCTGAGGTGGCTCCCCCCTGCTCGAGCAGACACCCGAGACCGGAGTCTGTGGCGGATGTGATGGCGAGCGTTCCGCCCGTCCGGCCGTCCTGCACCACGAGCGTGGCCTCCCCAGGGCCCTCCCCATCGACCACACTGACCAGTACGGAACCGGAGTCGCCGAGCGCCCTGTTCATGGCCTGGGAGATCTGGAAGGCCAGATCAGCGAGGGAGGTTATCCCCGCTGCAGCGCCCGAGATATCTGACTCCGCAGTGGTGTACTCAACGCCGTCATAGGTGAAGGTGATGGTGGCGCCAGCCGCAACGTCGGACGCCACGGCGCCGGCGTTCTCCGAGTGCTCAGCGACTCCAGACGTGATTGTGGCGGCGATCTGACCGCCGAGCACCTTGGCGGCTGAGAGGAAGTTGCTGGTGTCTCCGCCTGCGCCAAGCTGGATGGAGCCCGAAGGCGCCCGGAGCACAAGACGGTTGTTCACCACAGATGCCACAACGCCTGCCCCACTCGAGTTGATCCTTCCGATCACGGAGTTTGAAGATGCATCGTCCACCCCATCGCTCATGACCGTGTCCTGATCGATCGTCACCACCTTCCCGTTGATGGTGAACCACCCCACGGTCGGGGCAGTGGCGAACCCGGCCTCGCTCAACCTCTCCCCGATGTTCAGGGGCTGCCCGAGGGATTGAGACCCAGTCACCCTGGTCGAAGTGGCGACCCTGTCGATCCAGATTCTGTACACGCCGTTGATCGCGCCTGCGGACGCGGTAGCAGTGAGGATCGAGGAGTCCGACGAGGTCGCTGTCTTAATGTTGATCGCCGCAGCAGACTTGAGTGCAGCCGCCTTGGATCTTAGGGATGAAAGCCTGGTGGCCACGTCCCGCCAAGCATCGGTTTTCGTCTTTATAGTGTCCTGCCTGACCTGCATTGCCAGGACAGGCCGGCGCTCGATCGCCATAAGCTGCTGCACCAGTTCCGACGTGTCTATCCCGGCCACAAGGCCACCTATCCGCATGGTTCCCGCCATCCCAGGACACCTCCTCAGGCGCGGTCATCCACGAACCTGCCCATCATCTCGCGCATCTTGGCCACCAGGTCAAGAAGTTTCTCCGGCGGTATCTCCCTGATCAGCTCCCCAGTCCTGCGATTCTCCAGGCGCACTACGATCTGCCCTGTCGCCCGGTGCACTGAGAACTTGGCCTGGATGTCGAAAGCTTCCATGGCCCGATTCGCTTCCGTCACGGTCGTCCTGACCTCGCGGAGCCGGCTCGCGGCGGCCCACTCACGAGAGCTGCGTGGGTCCATCCTGGGGTCCATCTGCAGATCTCCCATGCTGGCGCGTCTTGTGTGCTCGAGTTCCACACCGGCCACTTGAGAGACTCTATCCGCGCTCACCTCAACCACCTCCGTGTCGTCTTAAGTCGAGCGAAGAAAACACGCCGGGTGCGATAACCCTGAGAATGTTATCGGCACAACCGGCGCGTAGTTTAGGAGCCCACGTAAAGCCAAGTCCGGTGTGGGAAGCCTCGTCCACAGCTGTGTCAGGCCTTGTCGCGGATCAACCCACTGATACCGCTCACCGCTTCGAGGGAGGCAGCGGCCGCGGTGCGGTTCTCTCTTTGAATCTCCTCATACACCTCTTTGCGGTGTACGGGGACGTGCCTTGGCGCGTCAATCGCAATCTTCACTGCTTCGCCTTTGATCTCCACCACCGTGATCTCGATGCCGTCACCGATCATGATGCTTTGTTTCGCTTTCCGGGTCAAGACGAGCATTTCGATCCCCCCAGGTGCAGTCCTTTCCTGCAGTCCATGGGCACCGCCCGCCAGCTTGTATTCTTCATATCCTGACAGATACCTTCCGAGAGTTGGAACAAAAGGCCGAGAGGGAAAGGCACCCGGCTCAGGGCGCCAGACCCTCTCGGCCACTTGGCTCCGATTGTGCTCTCCTGTCTCCCCATCGGACCGCTTCCTCGGGAGGGTTCACCCGCCACCCCCGATGCGGTCTCCTGAGATGCCCGCCGCTACCTACCTCAACAGCTGCAAGACTGCCTGGGGTTTCGCGTTCGCCTGCGCAAGCATCGCCGTGGACGCCTGGCTCAGGATCTGGAACTTGGTGAAGTTCATCATCTCAACCGCCACGTCCACGTCTCTGATCCGCGACTCAGCCGCGGTAAGGTTCTCTGCGGACGTGGAGAGGTTCGCGATGGTATGCTCGAGTCGGTTCTGGATCGCTCCGAGTTTAGACCGCTCGCTCGAGACGGCGTTGATGGCGGTGTTGAGTGCAGTGATCGCCGCATTGGCCGCCCACTGGGTTCCAACGTATATCCCGCCGCTGGTTCCCATCAAGTATGCCTCGGTTACCTCGCCATCCCCGTATCCTGCCACGGTTATCTGGACCCCGTTCCAGGCGGCAAAAGTCTGGGTGGTGCCCGTATCGATGTCGGCGACAGTAGCCTCCCAGCTCTCTGTCGCAGCATTCCAGCTCTCAAGCGTAGCAGTTGTGTCGGATACAGATACTCTGATCCGGGTGGTCTCCGCGCCGGTGAAAGTGCCAGACGCGCTCAGGGTCATGTCTCCGGAGACGTGATAGTTCGAGAGGGTTGGGTTTGCGACCGCGCCTCCCACGCGAAGTGCCGTGGCGCGCATATCCCCGATGGTCACCGAGAGCTTCTGATCCGCATTGGCCCCAATATGAATGGTCTTTGCCGAGAACCCGCCGGCAAGCAGGGTCTGTGTGTTGAACTCTGTGTTGTTCCCTATCCGGGTGATCTCATTCGCGAGCGCATCCACTTCCTTCTGTATCTCCACCCGGTCCTTGTGGGTCAATGTGTCACTCGCAGCCTGGACTGCAAGTTCCCTCATCCTTTGCAGAATCGAATGGGTCTCGCCTAGCGCTCCTTCTGCCGTCTGCAACAGCGAGATCCCGTCCTGGGCGTTCCTGGCCGCCTGGTTCAGGCCTTTGATCTGGCCGCGCATCTTCTCTGAGATCGAAA
>JANLFS010000096.1:0-2427 GCA_024655925.1 Bacillota bacterium
GGACGGGGGCTCGATGGTGTCTTGGGGCACCCGCAACACTTCTGACACACCGTCCACAACCATCCCGATCAGGCTCTCGCCCATCTGGATGACGACAATCCTCGTGGATTTGGTGTGCTCCCCACAGGGGAGTCCGAACCGCCTCCTGAGGTCTATGACTGGGATGACTCTCCCCCTCAGGTTGATGACCCCCTCCACGTGGTCAGGCGCGTGGGGTATCTTCGTAATGTCCTGCATTCTGTTGATGTCCTGTACCCTCGATATGTCCACCCCGTAGGACTCCCCGTTAAGCTCAAAGATCACAAGTTGCAGCTCTTCCCTGCCCATTTGGCGTCCTCCTCTCTGGCGCACCCCTTGCTCTACCTTACTTCAGATAGTTTATGAGTCCAGTCTGAGCAGATCTGGCTGCGGCGGTCAGGGCGGCATGATAAGCGTTTTCTTGCTCGGCCAGGCGGAGGACCGCCTCGGCGAGGTCCACGTCCTCCGTCTTGCTGAGAAGACTTGTGAGCGAGATCGTATCATCCTGAAGTCTGTTGGCGATGAGCTCAGCACGGTTTGTGCGCCCGCCAAGTTCCGACCGGAGCTTCAGGACCCGGTCGAGGACGGAGTCGATATTGGCCAAGTCAGCCGTGGCTAGAGTCTCGACATCATCTGACCTGAGGTGGTTGGCTACCTCGATCAAGGTATCATACACGCTGACATCCCCGATGAAGACCTCTTCTCCCGTGAGGTTGGATGCGACCGTGACCCCGGGGCCGATCTCGATGACGTTCCGGCCGGAGTCACCACGGTACACCACAGTCTCGGGCGGGTTCCCCACTACCTCAAACGGGGGAGAACTGACTTTGTGCCCGGCGAACTGGTAACGCCCGTTATGCACACTGTTTCCGGCCTGCACCACCTCCCAGAAGAGCTCCGTGACCTCCACCGCGATGGCTTCACGCTCTATGGGAGTCGCGGTGTCCGTCGCCCCGCGAAGGATCAACTCCCTCACGCGGTTCAGCACATCGCCGACCTTCGCCAAAGTGTCGTCGTTCGCTGTCAGCTCAGTTGTGAGGTCGTCCACGTTCCGCCGGTACTGCTCGATCCCCCGGAGGGTGGATCTGATCCGGACGGCTTTCGCTGCGCCGTGGGGGTCGTCCGACAGTCTCGTGATAGACTTGCCAGTAGCGACCCGCTCCTGGCAGGCCTGGAGCCGCTGGAAAGTGGTGTTTATGTACCTGATCGATCTCTCGATCATCACATTGTTGGTCACGCGCATTTCCCGCGCCTCCGCATCTACCGGCCTACCAGGCCTGTTCTGTGGATCAGAGTCTCCAGCATCTCGTCCACCGCGTTCACCAACCTGGATGCCGCGTCAAAAGCTGATTGGTAACGGATGAGGGACAGGAGTTCCTCATCGATGGAGACACCGGAGATAGCCTCGCGCCTCGCGGTCTGTTGATCGAGGACGCCGGAGTAGACATCGCTCGACCTGGCGGACTCAAGGGTGTCTAGGCCGAGCCGCGTCACCATGCTTCCGTAGAAATCCCGGAATGTCGCTGTTCCTCCGTTCATCGTGAGCATGTCCTTTAATTGCGCTATGGCCAGTGCGTTCGCTCCGTTGCCCGCTCCTGTCGGCGAATCCGCCGCCGCAATGAGACTTGGATCGTCCAGTATCTCCTGCTTCACACGAATGCCCGCCGCCCCAGAGCCTTCGAAGAAATCACCCCCGGGATTCCCGGCAAGGTCGAATCCGGCACGATGCACCTGGTTGACCTGGGAGATTATGCTGTTGGCCAGAATGTCGAGTTGCTCGATGTAGTAGGGGATGAGAGTGTTCGCCGACTCAAGCAACCCTTTGATCCGACCGTTCTGAACAGGCGTCTGGGCCGAGAGTTCCCTGCTCTCGTTGCCCGACACGAGGATCCTACCACCGACCGCGATGTTCACAGTCCCATTCGACAGCACACTCACGGATATATCCACATCCGACGCAAGCTGGTCAATGAGGAGGCCCCTCTGGTCCTCCAGATCCCCGGTGTTGTCCCCAAGCAGCCTCGCCCGCATTATTTCGCCGTTCAAAACGGCGATGGCCTGAGCCGCCGCGTTCACTCTACTGAGTGCAGACTCGACGTTCGAGTTCACCTCTTGGGCCATTTCGTGAAGCTGCCTGGCCGCAAGGTTCAGTGCGGATGACAGCGAGATTGCTTCCTGCTGGACTGAGGTGCGCCTCCCGGGATCAGAGGAATTCTTGGACAGCTCCTGCCACGCGACCCAGAACTGGTCCATCATGGCCGAGAGTCCGATATCGCTCGGCTCTTTGAAGACTTCCTGGATCTCCTCGAGGACGTAGTTTCTCGATTCCCATCGCCCGAGAGAGGAGAGAGTCTGTCTTATCTGAGAATCCACGAACCGGTCACGCAGCCGCTCCACTCCGGTGACAGC
>JANLFS010000096.1:2437-11044 GCA_024655925.1 Bacillota bacterium
CCACGCCCCCTCCAGGCTGGTTTGGACCTGGAACAGGCGGCACTGCCGACATCGTGGCACGTTGCCTGCTGTACCCGGGGGTGTTAGCGTTGGCTATATTGTGAGCCGTCACATCCATCGCAAGGCGTTGGGCATTCAGTGCTCGCCTCGCGGTCTCGAGCCCGAAGAAAGTGGACCTCACAGGATCACCTCCACCGGAGCACGGCTAGGCCTCATGGCTGATGCCGAGACTTCCCTGGGCCTCCCGGTCTAGCCTTCCCAGGCGGCCATATATGGTGCCGGAATGGGGTTCACCCTCCGCTCTGGCGATGAGCTTTACGAGGTTTTCGATGTAAGCAAGAGAGTCCCGAAGCAGGGCCTCGTTGATGGCGTTCTCTGTTCCTATGCTAGAGAGCACCTGCTCGATCTGGCTTCTGGCCCGCTCGCAGGCAGTTCGCTCCTGATCAGGAAGAGAAGAGACCAGAGCAGCCAAGGTCGTCTCCGAGCCCTGCGCCCCGGTCTCGAGAGTGAATTCCTTCTCCAATCTCAGCAGGGACACTTCAGCCTCTCTGATCCTGTAGATTGTGTTTTCCGCCCGGGAGACCGCTGACGAGAGCTCAGTCACGTCTCCCGCCGTGATCAGGGGACGCTGGGCCCGAGTCAACGTCAGAAGTTCGGAGTACAGGCTTAGTTCCAGTTCCAGGATCCCAAGAAGCCTCTCTCCGTAGGTCATTACGTTCACCCCGCCGCCTTGTAGGATCGAGGAGTTTCGCCGCGACATCTTTCCCGCTTACCTGGTACTGACCGGTCTCGATTCGTTCTCTGATGGAATCGACAAGGTCCTGCCGCATGTCGGGAAGAGACGAAAGAGCCACTCTTGCACTGTGGATCTCTCTGCCGGTTTGGGAAATAGTGACCTGATCCGGCCTCGCTCCGTCTTTTCGAGGGGCCGACCCATTTGGTTTACGTGTCCCTTCGGAATACAGCCTCAGGATGTCGCCGCCCTTGTTTCCGGTGATCCTCAAGTGCGTCACCTCGCGTCCTTAGCACTCGGCTACGCGAATAGTATCGGCATCACCGTACTCCGACTTTAGCCCGGAAGGCCCCATCACTCATCGAGCCGTCCATGCCGTTCCGGTGTCACCATCCTAAGAATTGCCCGGCTGCTGTCTCCGCCATCCCCAGATGCGCCTTCGCCAGGGTGTTGGGATGCATGAGAGACTCTCGCCGTGTAGCCCGAGATCTCCTTGCCAAATCTCAGGATGCACGCTCTACAGTAGATGCCAGAGGTGATCTGGATCCCACACGCCCGGCACACAACCGATCCTTCGGTACGTGACACCCTTATCCGGTCTTCTCTGACCATCCTGAGCACGAGATCACGTGGCACCCCTGTGGCGTCCGCTATCTCCTCGAGGTTGGCGCCCTCGTTTGCCCTGAGAAACTCCATGACTCGCTCATACTGTTCTTCCTCGGCACGAAGGCACTCAGGGCAGATCGGCTTGGTCACTCTGGCGAACAGCCGGCCGCACCTGCGGCAGTTTTGAAGCTCCACCCAGCGTACCCCCTTTTGGCCTCTCGAGTTCTCGTAGGAGGAACTCCGCAAGTCCGATGCCCCCCGCCCGGGCCAGGCTCCTGGAGAGTTCAGAATCGAGCATCCCCTGCACTGTCTCGGAGCCGAACCCGGAGGACAGTGCGGACTTGGGCACAGAAGCGCGCATCGACTTCATCATGATCTCGATGAACAAGGATTCGAACTCCGCACAGGCTTCTTTTAGTTTCGCGTGTTCATCCGCGGACTGGTCAGAAGTCGGAACCGCACGCGTTTGGGCAATTGTGATCCGGTTCGTCCCTGCTACCACGCTGCACCACCCCCTCGGACGGGAAGCTCTAGATTACTTCGAGTTCTGCCTGGAGCGCCCCGCACGCACGCAGGGCCTCCATTATGCTCATGATGTCCTGCGGCCTCGCGCCCACTGCATTCAGCGCATCTACTAGAGCCTGTATGGTAGATTGCGCCTCCAACAGAACTACACTGCCGGGCGCCGCTCCGTCCGCAGCCTGGGTGAGCTGCCCATCGGTGGGTGCTCCAGCGGGAGTCGCTGCCGGCGCCGCGGCGGGAGTGGATATCTGCACGCGGAATCCCCCATAGGATACTGCAGCAGGGCTCACGCGAACGTTCGCACCGATCACCACCAGTCCGGTCCTTGAATTGAGCACCACCTTGGCCGGGGCATCCGGAGTCACTTGCAGCGCACCGAGCTCTGCGAGGAATGGGGTGACTGCTTCTTTCCACTCCGGAGGCGTCGAGACACGGACCGTGCCGGCGTCGACCGCAGATGCAGTTCCGTTTCCGAACGCACTCGCAATTGCCTGCGCTATTCGGGTCGCAGTGGCATAGTCGGGGTTCAACAGCGACAACACGATTGATCCGTCGGGCATCACTATGTTCATCTCGACGTACCCCTCCACGGTGGCTCCAGATGGTACCCGTGCCACGGTGGGCAGGGAGTCGGCTCCCGTGATCACCGGCCCTTGCGCGACGGCATAGACCCGACCATCGGCGCCCGCAAGTTCGGTGAGCAGGAGGGTTCCCCCCAGTATGCTCTTGGCATCCCCGAGGGAGGAAGCAAGAACATCGATCCGGTCCCCGGGCTTTGCGAAGGCCGGCAGGGTTGCCGTCACCATCACAGCTGCAACATTCCTCGCGCGGATCTCCGCCGCATCCACCGCGATCCCGAACTTGTCCAGCATGTTGGCTAGAGAACGGGCGGTGAATGGCGTGCTCCGGCTGTCCCCGCTGCCCCGGAGTCCGATCACGAGACCGTACCCTATCAGCTGGTTGTCTCTGGCCCCGTGTACCCTGGTGATGTCCTTGATCCTCACGGAAGCCCCGTGGCATGGAGCGGGCACAACGGCGAAGATCAGGGCACACATGGCCGAGGCCAGGAGAGCTAATGCCAGAACCCTAGCAAGCCGGGTGGCAACAGGACGTGTCATGGGCGTACCTCCCACTCAGAAGATCAAGTTGAACAGGTACACAATTCCGTCCGCCAGCGTCTTGAAGATCCCCCCACGTTCGCCGGTGTATATCCCCCCCGAGAAGCTTATCTCCGCGTTCGCCACCAGGGTTGATGGGATGGTGTTCTGAGGGGATATGTCCTTGGGGCGTATAGTCCCAACCACGATCATCTGCTCTTTCTCCCGGTTGACTGACACTTCCCTAGTTCCCCTGATTCTCAGATCACCGTTGGGAAGGACTTCAGTCACCTGGGCAGTGATCGTGCCAACAAGCCGCCCAGACCTTGATGTCTCCGTAGTCCCACGGGCGGAATTGCCCCCGTCTAGCTTGAGTGCTGGGATGAAGTCGAACCACCCTACACCAGGTTTGGCCTCGACACCTATGCCCTTGGAGGATTGAGTCTTGGTGCTGTTCTGGGCATAGGAGGACTCCATCACGAGTATGGTAACGAGGTCGCCCACGCCTCTGGCTCGGGTGTCTGAGAACATAGACGAGAATGGAGAAACGTCCGAACCATATAGCGACTTCGCCCACACGGGTGATGTCCATGTGAAAGTCACGGTACCTGCCACAAGGCTCATGGCCACAAGGGCTGCCGCAACGTGCCTCATCTCAGTCCCCCCGTTCATCGAGGATCGCAATCACCGTCTCAGCATCCGAGACAACCGCCATTACTTCCAGGCCGGAGATTGTGTTGCGGACCCGAATCACCCGGCCCGGCCATCCGTCCTCGAGGGCAACCGCAGGTACACTCACTTTGATTCCGCGCGAGTTAGCCAGGAGTGTCACCTGGGCCTGCCCCAAGAGAGGCGGAACCGGTTCGATGTCATCCTCAAGCAGAACCGCCCCCTGAGGGATCGCTCGCCGTGTTCGCATCCCGGCCACACTCTCAGGGCTTGCTGGGATCACTCTCGTTGAGAGGTCCGGCGCCGGCCGGCGCTCAACTCTGACATCATCGCTGCCCAATGAGGCGCCCATGGGCGTCCACTTCACGGCGACCAGCACGTCCCTGGAAACGGAGACTCGGAGCCAGACCGAAGTCGTCTTGAGTTCGGCCCCATCCAAGATCACCCGGGTGTCCACTTTCACGAGTCCGCTCGAGAGTCCATTGTCTGCAACAGCGGCGACCAACGTGATTACCTGGGCCGCTCCGGGATCCAACCCCGCCAGTACCAGGTCTCCTTCGGACCGTGCCACAGACACCGAGTCCAGGAAGACCCCCTGGGGCAGAGCCTGGCAGACTGCCTGGACGGCTGCAGCCTCTATCTGCGCTGCTGGCACACGGATCCCCACCGCCTGGACCACCACCCGGCTCGGACCCACATACGCAAAAGCCGCCGGGTCTATCTTGCGTTGCCTCATCCGGACCTGGATCTGGCCAAGGGTGAGTACCCTCTCCTTGCCAGGCAGGGGTGCGGGGCCGATGTCCACGCCTCCAAGGGTCTCCAAGAGCACTGGGTCGGAGATGTTGAACATTGCGACATCGCGAAGAAATACCCTGGGGCCCACTACAGATGACGGGCTCACAAGCTCGATCGTCATCTCCGACCCAGGTTGGCTGGGGCCGGCAGCGATCCCGGTGTTGTAGGACAGGCCACGGGCTTCCGCACCGCATGCCGAACCTTGAAAAGCCGTGAGGGCCAGGACCCACGCGATCGCCGCGAAAACACAGGACAGATACAGAAATCGCCTGCTCATGGCTGGCCCCTCATGCCCCGCCTACCGTCTGAGGTTGTTCGCGGTCGCGAGCATCTCGTCTGAAGTCTGGATCGCCTTGGAGTTCACCTCGTAGGCCCTCTGGGCGATGATCATGTTCACCATTTCCTCTACTACTTTCACGTTGGACATCTCGAGAAATCCCTGGGCAATGGTGCCCATGCCGGAAAGGCCCGGGGTGCCTATGGTGGCCTCGCCAGATGCGGCAGTGGCCCTGAAGAGGTTGCGTCCCAGCGCAGCCAGGCCCGCAGGATTGAGGAACCGGGCAAGCTCAATCTTGCCGATGTCCTTGGGCTCATCGTCCCCGGCGACGAGAACGGATATCGTGCCATCGGTCCCGATTGAGATGCTCACGGAGTCAGTTGGGATGCTGATTTCGGGCTCAAGAAGGAACCCGTCGGATGTGACGATCCTGCCGTCTGCGTCCACCTTGAATGCCCCGTTCCTTGTGTAGGCGGTGGAGCCGTCGGACATCAGGATCTGGAAGAAACCGTCGCCCTCGATCACGAGGTCCAGTGGGTTCTCCGTCTGAATGAAATCGCCCTGGGAGAAGATCTTCTGAATAGCCGCGGCCCTGGTGCCCAGTCCAACTTGTATCCCTGCCGGAAGCTTCGATCCCTGCGCCACAGTGCTTCCGGCACTCCGGTAGGTCTGGTACATCAGGTCCTGGAAATCCACCCTGCTCTTCTTGAATCCCGCGCTGTTGAGGTTCGCGAGGTTGTTGGAGATTACGTCCATGTCCAACTGTTTCGCGAGCATCCCGGTGGCCGCGCTCCAAAGCGCCCTCATCATGGCTGGTCTCTCCTCCTTGTGTTTGTGGCTGCCTCAGTCGTTCAGCAGCCCGCGGCCCCCGCATGCGCGGTCCGGCCGCAAGTTTCCTGTCGTGGAATCACTACATCACCCTGCCGACCTCATTGACTGCTTTCTCAAGACACGCGTCCTGGGCAAGTATGGCGCGTTGCGCTGCCTCGAACACCCGGTACCCCGCCAGCATCTCCACCATCTCGGTGACCACGTTGACATTGGACTGCTCAAGCGAGTATTGAATGACCCGACACTCCGCCCCGGCTTCCACCATGGCGTCCGGCCCGGTGGCCTCAAAGAGACCCTCCCCCACCTTCACGAGGGCCCCGGGACCAGCAGGCGACTGGATCAGAAACCTCCCCGTGGTCGTCTCGTCCCCATCAGCCTCGATAAACTTGATACTACCGTCCTCGAGCGCTTCGATCCTGACTGTCCCCTGCGGCAACCGAACCGGCCCGTCATATCCCAGTACTCGGCGGCCCCCAGCCGTCAGAAGGTACCCCTCGGCGTCCATCTTGAAGTTGCCTGCCCGCGTGTACCTCACACCGGCCGTTGTCTCCACTGAGAAGAAGCCAGGGCCTTCGATGGCGAAATCCAGCTCCAACCCGGTCTCGACGATCGGGCCAGGGGACAAGTCGATATAGGATTCTGCGGTTGCGAGTCCCGTGCCAGCCCTTCCGATCACCTCCCCCCTTGCGCCCGCGAGCGCCTGGGAGAACGAGAGCCCGCAGACTACTTCCCGCTTGAACCCGGGGGTGGACGCGTTGGCAAGGTTGTTTGCCTTCGCCGCCTGCCACTGGTCGTGGTGGACCATCCCTGAGGCGGCGGCGTAAGCCCCGCGCAGCACCTTCACTCCACCTCCTTCCGAAACGAGCCTGGCCCCTGACGGCCGATGCAAGGATCGTGCCACATCCGGAAGCCAGTGTTCCCGGGCATGTCGCCCGGGAACAGATGATGGGGTAGATGTACTTCTTTCTCAGAGCGAGTAAATACTTCTCACCTTTCGCGCAGAGCCACTTCAACCGTGACGAGCCCGAAATCTGAGTGGAACGGGATGGAGAGCACGGGGGCAAACGTCGTCACAATCAGTTCTTTTCCTGTGAGCAGTGTAGGGGGAGTGAGAACACAGTCGTAACCGTTCTTCGCGAGCTCCGCGGCGGCATTGCCCGTGATGATGTTTCCCAGTTCCGCGATTGCACTCTTTGCCATCTCGTCCAGGCCGGTCACAGGCTCTCCGATCATGGCAGAGGCGAGCTTGATTGCGACTCGTTCCTCGATAGTGTAAATGACCTGCCCCACAACCCTCCCGGTGACGCCGATGATAGTGTTCACGTCGCTCCCGGCAACGGGGGATTGTTTGAGAGAGAGGGGTTCCCTCATGACATTCATCCCGAATTCCTTCTGGAAGACCATAATGACCGCGGATGCGAACGGGTTGACAAACTCCACTCTCATGTCCCGACCTCCATTCAATGGATGTTATCGGCCGGAGAGCGGGGTTTGTTTAGCTGGCGCATGTTGTGAGGGGGGACGGGTGCGCGCCGGACGTCGAGCCTGGCATCGGGCTCGACATCGCGCCGGGGGGCCGCGCCGGGGGCCTCGCGGGAGGCCCTCATCAGCTACTTGCCCTCGAGTCTGTCGCAATAGACGTGCATCGCCGCCCGCATGAACCCGGCCAGGCCTGGCTCGATCCTGTCGTAGAAGGCGGTGAAACGCTCGTCCTGCGCGTACCCGTCGCCCAGCCCTCGATAGACAAGGGCTGAACAAGTGTAGAAGCGATCATTGATTTACTGGTGATGCCTGCGGATCCACTCCTGAACCTCGGGATCCGTCGGGCTTCGGTCCATCATCGAGGCGAGGGCCTGATAGATCTGCTCGCCTTCCTGCTTGATGACGTCCCAATCCTCCTTCGTATACCGCTTCGTCCACCGGATAGATTACTCGTACTCCTTGCTCGTGCCCCACCGCTGCCGCGCTTCTTCCGCGTATTCCGCCTGATCGAACCCGTCGAACATCTCTTTCGCGTTCATTGCGATACCCCTTTCCATCGCATCGAGCGTGCGGTCGATTGACTGCACTAGCCTCCCGAGCCGCTCCTGCCGGTCCAGCAGCAGCTCCCTGTGATCCAGAAGCGCCTTCCTCCTGTCGAAGTCGAGACGGCTGACGATCTCCTTGATATCCTTGAGGCTGAACCCCAGCTCCCGGAAGAATAGGACTTGCTGGAGCCGCTCCAGGTCCTCTTCTGTGTAGAGCCGATACCCGGAGGCGGTCTTGTGCGCCGGCTTAACGAGACCGATTTCGTCGTAGTGATGTAAGGTGCGAATGCTAATACCCGCGAGATCCGAGACGGCTTTAACCGTGTAGGCCATGCAGCCAATCAACTCCATGTCCTACTCTAAACCATCACGTAGCGTGAGGGTCAATAGCCTCCAAGAAAAGAGGTCCCGGTAGCGGTAGTCAGGTAATGGCGAGTGTCCCACCTCGCGGTTGACGAGCTCTGGGGGTTCATCGTAGGCTTCGCCCTGTTAGACGCCATTTGGGCCTGCAAACCGGCATGACCCTGCGGTTCTCCAAATCTCCGTGCTACTCAATGTGGCCAGGAAAAGCCGCCTTGCGGCTATCGGCGTCGCAAGGCCGGTGTTGGACGATACCTGCCAGAACCACGAGATATACCGCTTGAGATACTTCGTCCCCACCCCGCGGAATCTCGCCAACCATTCCCGGAACCCTGTCATGAGCCGTTTCACGTTCCCCTGATGGTGCATCGGGTTGTTCGTCACAGTGTCCTTGTTGTGGGCCCTGGCCCGAAAAGGTGTCGTCCATGTCAGGCCCAGACTCCGATCCCCAGGCCTCGGCCAGTGCCCAAGCCCGCGCCCAACACAGACTCGAGCCCCTTCTGCGATCCGGTCCCGCATTACCTCATCGAACCCCACCCTCGATTCGCCCGGTATCACCTCGGCCGCCATGTTCCCGAACCGGTCGAGGGCGAACAGGACATAGGCCCTGTCTGAGCGGGGGCTGAGAAACGCAAACGCCCGCGCTTCTGCTCCAACCCTCCCTTTCCGGGCTCTTCGAGCCTCTTCCGG
>JANLFS010000097.1:0-7380 GCA_024655925.1 Bacillota bacterium
TCTCGGGGCAGTATCGCGTAGGTCGCAAAGGTGCAGTATTTGCACATCTCCACGGAGTCACATACGGCAGCATAGTTCTCGTGCCAGACCACCATGGCGGGTTTTCCGGCTTCCGTGTACGGGTCTACACAGTTGGGATCACCGAACCACCTGACCCCATCCTCCGGAGCATAGCTTAGAAGCTCGAAATTGGGCAAGGCGCGCAGGTGGTCGCCGCCCCGGCTCGCCACAGCCTCCCCGAGGGCAAATGCTTTCCCTGTTCTTACGTCGAAGGCAGGCAGTTCGAGGCCTTTGACCTCCAGGGCGTAACCCTCGCTCCCAGGGATTCGTCTGCTCATCTCCCTGACCCCCAGCGCGAGAAACTCGCCTACCCCCTGCCGTAGCGCGATCCGCTTCAGCGCATCCAGGACGAACTCGCCGTCACCCCAGTCATACTTCTCACTCACTAGTCCCCTCTGTGAGCATTCCATGAGAAACGAGATGGAAGTTCCAGCGGAGATGGTATCCAGCCCCAGATCGTTGCATATCTGGTTCGCCTCGAGCACCACGTCGAGGTCAGAGACGCCAACCCGTGAGCCCAAAGCCACCAAGGTCTCGTACTCCGGCCCCATCCCCTCGCACGCATGTGCGGGATTCGCGACCCTGGCGTAGTTTTTGCAGTGAAGTATGCAGGAGAAACATGCCTTGGATCCTGTCCGGTACCGGGCGGAATAGGCGGCTGAAGAGATATGGTCGTACCCATCGAACAGCCCAAACTGGCCATTCTTTGTGGACAGCCCTCCTCCGGAGTGGGCGATGTCCACCAGGATCGGGGTGCCGGTCTCCGAGAAGTCTGGATAGGTCTTGTCGGCCATGAGCTTTTCGTGGCATTGCCTGACCTTAGCAAGAAACCCATCGACATCTTCCACATAGAGGTCATGGGACCCGCGGACAGCGATGGCGTTGAGCTTCTTCGACCCCATGACTGCCCCGACCCCGGTCCTGCCCGCCGCATTGTGCTTGTCAGTCATGATACATGCGTAGGGTACCAGGTTCTCACCTGCAGGCCCGATGGACACTACCCGCGTGTCCGGGCCATGCCGGTCGGTGAGGACATCTATAGTGCGGAATACTCCTGATCCCACCAGGTCGGATGCGTCTCTGATCTCCGCCCAGTCGTCCTCGATGAGAAGATACACAGGACGGTCAGATGCGCCCTTGATGATCAGAGCGTCATACCCGGCGTACTTGAGCTCAGGCCCGAAGAAGCCTCCAGAGTTCGCATCTCCCAGAAGCCCAGTGGCCGGGGATTTACAGCCCACCGTGAACCGTCCCGATGACGGGGAGAGCGTTCCCGAAAGAGGACCCACCGCGAAGACCAGGACATTTGCGGGGGAAAGTGGATCCGTGCCCGGAGGGACCATCTCGTAGAGCGCACGCGTACAGAACCCCCGGCCACCGATGTATAAGGACTTCCAGTGCTCGGGCGTGGGTTCCCGGCTCACCACCTTCCGAGTCAGGTCCACCTTGAGTATCCTTCCCGCATAAGGCACCAGGCTCACCCCCCGGTTGCTTTTCGTCTCGCGGGGGGCTTGAGAGTGATCGCCCCCGTGACACAGTACTTCGCGCACTGCGGGTCCCCGTGGCACATGTCACATATCAGCACCGTCTCGCGGGTGATGTGTAATCCCCCATATCTGCAAGCAGGAGCGCACCTCCCACACAAGTCGCACCTGGCCTCGTCTACCAGCACGTCACCATCGCTGGCAAGGATCGCGCCCCTCGGGCACGCGGCTACACACGGGGTATCCACACAATGGATGCAGACTCCGATCTTCTCGTTCTGACCGTCCCTCGTTATCCGGATCCGGGACCTCGTTGGGTTGAAGACGCGGAAATGAGCGATCGCGCACACAAGCTCGCAGTTCCGGCAGCCCGTGCAGAGAGCGGGGTCGATCAACCTGATGTCAGTATCGCTCGTTCCCATCAGATCGCCTCACCTGATCTATCTAGCCTGCGCCTCACGTGAAACAACAATCGCGCAGGTTCGGAGGCCGGCCCCCCCAATTCCGCAAGGATCCGCGCGGCATCCGCATTCTCGTCGGACACCTTGGCGCTCGACCTGGTGTCGATCTCCCGCAACCCCCGGAACCTCGCCTCCGCACGCTCCGGTTCTCCCGGAGCGACTATGGGTTGCCCGCCCCCGCCGACGCACCCCCCGGGACAGGCCATGACTTCCACGAAGTCGAGCTCCCGGATGTTCGGGCAGCCTTCAGGCATAGCCCCGCCCGGCCCTGTGACCACACCTTTGCCGCCGTCTCCGCAGGTGAGCGCGTCCAACAACCTCGCGGCCTCCCGGAGACCTTGCACCGATGCGACCCGGGGGAGCCTGCTCGGGGCCTCGGGCCCCCCGGCCCGCATGCGAGACTCCACGGATCTCATGATCGCCTCGGCCACTCCCCCGGCTCCACCGAACAGGTTCGCTCCTCCCGTCGACCTGCCGAGCATGGAGCCAAACTCCGCTGGGGGCAGGGTCGCGATGTCTATGCCCGCCCACCGGACCATGCGGGCAAACTCCCGAGTAGTGAGAACTGCATCCACGCCTGGCGCTGCCGGGGACCTGCACTGGCTGCTTGATATGGAGCCTGGCTCTGGATCCAGGCCCATCCGGCCGCCCGCGCCACGGGCTCCAGCCTCCATCGCCTCACGCTTCTTCGCAGTGCACGGCATGATGGACACTACGAAGACACTCTCTGGGTCGATCTGGGCCGCCCGGGCGTAGAAGGACTTCGCCGCCGCGCCCAGCATCATATGGGGGGATTTGCACGTGGACACGTGGGGCAGAAGATCGGGCCTGTGGTCTCTGACGTACTTGACCCAGGCTGGGCAGCATGAACTGAACATTGGAAGCGGCCCGCCCCGCCCCGACATCCGCTCGATCAGTTCCTCGGCTTCCATCAATACTGTGAGGTCAGCCCCGAAAGACGTATCGAAGACCTCATCGAATCCGAGCGCGCGCAGGGCCGCTACCATCTGCCCGGTCATCACGCGCCCGACCATTCCCCCATCAGCACCCCTCCGGGGCTCTCCCTCGCCATGCCCTGCGCCCTCGCCCGTCCATTCCGAAAGGCTGGTGCGTATGGAAGGGGCAGTCTGGACAACGACGTACAGGCTCGGATCGGCCAAGGCCCGCCGGACAGCACTGATGTGAGAGCGCTCTGCGAGCGCCGCAGTAGGGCACACAAGCACGCATTGGCCGCACTCCGTGCATCCTAGATCCTGTAGCCCGGCCCCGAAGGCCAGCGACTTGAGCTCGGTGAACCTGGAATCCACAGGGTAAGTTGAGCCCAGGGCGCGAGCGAAAGGTTGGACCCCGGTAGCCGCCACGGCCACGGCCTTCAGGACGTCCAGGTCTTGAATGAGAGCGCACACCTCCGCGCACCGGCCACAGAGGATGCACTTGGACGGAGTGCGGACTATTGCCCAAGATGACCGGTCCGCTGATACTACAGACCGCTGGGAGAGCCCCCGGACGCGTTGCAACCCGAGGTCTCTCTCTGCCCGGAGAAGTTCGCAAGTGTCCCCGCGCTCGCAGATGATGCACTCTCGGGGATGGTTTTGGAAAAGGAGACTCGCGTTCGCTGCGCGTTCGCTTTTCACCTGAAGGGTCTCGGTCTTGACTTCGAGGCCGTCGCGGACAGGATAAGTGCACGAAGTGACCGGCCCGCTCTCACCGGCCACTTCGACCAGGCACACCCGGCAGTTCCCGCCGTTTCCCAAGGCCGGGTGGTGGCACAGCGTGGGAATGGACACCCCGGCCAACCGTGCTGCATCGAGCACTGTCGCCTCCGGCGGCGCGTCCACGGTGATCCCATCGATGGTCAGACGCGGCATCGACCCATTCCCCCTGCGCGGCCACTCATCCGCCTGCAACCACTGGCAGAATGCTGACCCTAGCACCGCCCGCGACAATGTGCGCAGGATCGAAGACTCTCATCCCGTCAACTAGCACAATCGCCGTGCAGTCACCGCATATACGGGTTTTGGACAGATCTACCCCGAAATCCTTCTCAAGCCTTTCGAAGACATCTCGAAGGGAGCAGGAGTCTCCTTCGAATTCCACAGACACCCCCGGGCCAAGCTGGGCTGCATACCGGCCCACGCCTTTCACGGTGATGATCACAGCCTAATCCCACCTTACGGAATCCTCCACCTGTTTGAGTGAACCCCAGGTCGTAAGCCAGCCGGCCCTCTCCGTGAGGTCCTTGAACCCAAGGTTCAGATACATGTATCTTGGAGAGTCGAAGGCGTTCGCGGCCAGGTAGACTATGTCGCACCCCTTCTGCCTGGCAAGGTTGACCATTTCGAGGGTCAGATGCGAACCGATTCCGCGCCCACGCATCTTCTCTTTCACGTAGAGCCCCTCGATCTTGGCGACACCCCCGTGCCAGAACAGCTCCACGCACCCGGCCGGCGTAGCTCCAATATACGCAACGTGCACCAAGAGACCACCATCCCACCCTTGGCCGTGGCGTATGCGCGCAACAGACATCTTGTGCTCACACAGAGCAATGGCCCTTTCCACGAACCTGCCCCGAACTTGCGCTCCCCCATATTCGTCCCTCTTGATCTGCCTCCAGTCTTCCTTTGCCCTCCCGTCAGAGTCTACCTCCACAGGCCGAACTTCTTCGCCAGCACGCCTGGCACTCCGCCCCTTGGCGGGGCGGGCTTCGTCCCCGGCGAACAGCTGTAGCACGACAGGCAGGGGGGTGTAATCTCTATCCCGGAGCACCACTGCGAGCTCTTGGAGTGATGTCCGGAAGTCCAACTCGAACTTGCAGTGCTCCCTGCCCAGTCGGCGGAACTGCTTCTCCATCTCCAGGACGAACTCAGTGCAGTCCGCCCCAACCGGGAGATTGATCTCCCTTACATGGTTGGAGTCCCACATGTCCGGGCAGATCTCGGTGGTCACCACCGTGCAGACCTCCGTTCTTCGGACTTCGCATCCCAGATATGCATATTCATCCTCCGCTCTGGCCACGCGCCGAGCGGCTTCCGTTGGTTGATCGCTCATGTAGCATCCTCCAATGGTGGAATCAAAGGTCCCGAAAACCGGGCACGAGCCGCATCAACTGGGCCACAGCAGCCAGGATGGCTCCGGAAGCCACGACCAAGTATGGGATGCTGGATGTCCACACGCTGGCAATTGCCCCATATGCAGACAAGGCCACCGGTGTGATGATCAAGAGGAAAGTCATCCTGAAGGCGAAGACTTTCCCACGCATCTCGTCCGGGACCAGTTTGAAGAATACCATGTTGATGTTGACTTGCGCCAGTGGGGCACATATTCCAATCAGAAACGCCATGGTATATGTCCACACGACGCTCGGAGCCAACCCCCAGCTGGCGAGGAGAAGACCCTGGAGGGTGGGAAAGACTATGACGGCGCGATGGTGTTGGGTGGACTTCTGGAAACCTCCTGCCAACACTGCTCCCACCACACCGCCCACTCCCGCGAACGCGAAGAAGAGCCCGAGGCCGCGCGCGGTCTGGTGGAGCACTTCGCGGATCATGAAGGGCACCAGGATCGTTCCCATTGGCGCAAGGGCGAAGTTCCCACAGGCGAGCATGCCCATCAACCATGGCAGTGTTCTGGTCTTTCTTATGAATCTGAACCCTTCCCTCACTCCGAGAAGGGGGTTGGCGCGCCCTTGCGCGACCCGGTGGTGGTAAGTGATGAAGATCTCCGATACTCCTGAGAGGAAGAACGATATCGCGTTCAATAGGAAAACCATGGAGATCCCGACCCATCCGACGAGCACTCCCCCGAGGAACGGCCCGTACACTCCCACCATGCTGTTCAGACCCTGCTGCACAGCCTGGGATTTCTTGAGGGCGGAGTCTGGGACTATCCTCGGGACCAGTGCGTTCACCGCCGGCTCGAACAGGGCGGACGCTGTGCTCGCAAGGACGGTGGCAGCGTACAAGTGCCACAGCTTGAGCGTGCCACACAGAGCAAGACCCGCGACTGTGCCGATGAGCACAGCGCGGGCAAAGTCCATCCATACTACTACCCACTTGCGGTCCAGCTTGTCGGCGAAGACCCCGAGGAACGGGCCGAGGACCATCGCCGGCACAAGGCTGGCCATTCCGAGGGCCGCCATTGCGGCGGGAGACCCAGTCTTGTCAAGGATCCACCACAGAAGCGCGATCTGGTGAACCTGGTCTCCGGTGGCCGAGACAAACTGCCCGATGGCAAGAAGAGCGAAATCCTTATTGATTAGGGGATTCCCCAACTACCAGCGCCTCCGTCCGACACCCTGGCCGCCGGGCTGAGTCAGCACGGCGGCACGCGAGGCGGGCCGGGACGACGTCCTTCCGTACAAGATCTTCGTAGGTCTCACGTCTGATCACCAGATCAGCCTGGCCATCACGGACGAAGACCGCAGCTGGGCGAGGGTAACGGTTGTAGTTGCTGGCCATGGAGTAGTTGTACGCGCCCGTGCAAAAGACTGCGAGGATGTCACCGACCTCCACATGCGGCAGGGTAATATTCCAGATGAGCATGTCTCCTGACTCACAACAATTCCCCGCAACTGACACCAATTCCTGCATGGGCATGGAAGCTTTGTTCGCGATTGTCGCTTCATATCGGGCCTGATACAAGGCGACCCTGGGGTTGTCCGCCATTCCTCCGTCGACGGAAATGTAGGTCCTGATCCCTGGAATCTCCTTCACTCCGCCCACTGTGTATAAAGTGGTGCCGGCCTCCCCCACGATGGAACGCCCCGGCTCCAGAAGAAGCTTCGGAAGAGGCAGATCCCGTTGTGAAGCAGCCTCGCGGACCGCCCCCATGCATGCCTGGGCGAGCGCGGCAGCTGTGGTGGGCTTGTCGTCCCGGTTGTACTTGATGCCGAGCCCGCCTCCGAGGTTCAGTTCCTCCATGACGAATCCGCACTTGGCCCGGGCCTCCGCGGCAAAGTCCATCATCACATTCACAGCAACCTGGAAAGGCTCTATCTCGAAGATCTGGGACCCGATGTGGCAGTGGATCCCGGTCAGGCGGATATTGGGAAGCTGCATCGCGGCCTCCACCGCCCGAAGGGCCTCACCGTTTGGGATTCCTATTCCGAACTTGGAGTCTATCTGCCCGGTCTTCACATACTCGTGAGTGTGAGCTTCGATGCCCGGGGTCAGCCGGAGTATGACCTCTGCCACCCGGTTCTTCTCCCTGGCAATTCTGTCAACGAGAAGGAGTTCGTCCATGTTGTCTGTTATGAATCTTGCGATACCGACTCGAAGTGCGAAGTCGATCTCAGCCGCCGTCTTGTTGTTGCCGTGGAAGTAGATGTGCTCCGCAGGGTACCCCGCGCTGATTGCCGTGTACAGCTCACCGCCTGA
>JANLFS010000097.1:7390-10943 GCA_024655925.1 Bacillota bacterium
GTCCAGGGATAGCCCTTCATCAGCCATGAGTGCCACTATCGCCTTGGTCATGAACGCCTTGCTCGCATAGAGGATCTCCACATCGTGGTACCTGGACTCGAACTCAGTCCGGTAGGCGCGGCAGGCATCCCTTATCGCCTGTTCGTCGTAGACGTACAAGGGCGTCCCAAACCGCTTCGCGAGTCTGACCGTGTCACATCCACCGATAGTTAGGTGTCCGTTCTTGTTGACCGACATGTGTCCGTGATAGTCCAATTTCTGCACTCTCCTGCCTCAAGCGGTGTAGTACGACCAAGAGTTACTTTAGGTTATCATGAATACTAGAGTGTTCGCAATGGCTCATTAGCAGGTAGAAAGCTGTGAGTGATGCCCAATCTGCTCTTGGAGTTAGCGACGGACTATCAGAATCCTGAGTGCTCGGTCCTGGCTATGATCTCGTCCTGCAACGCCCGGGTAAGGTCACAGAAGAAATCACTGTATCCTGCAACGCGGACTATCAGGTCACGGTGAGCCTCGGGGTGATCTTGGGCCTCCCGTAGGGTTTTGGCGTCGACCACGTTGAACTGCACGTGGTGGCCTCCGAGCCGGAAATACGATCTCACAAGGCGCGCGAGATTGTCGATTCCCTCGTCACCTTCCAGCACTTGCGGTGTGAACTTCAAGTTCAAGAGCGTGCCTCCGGTGAGCACATGGTCCATCTTCGCTACCGACTTGATCACTGCAGTGGGGCCTCTTCTGTCGGCGCCCTGCACTGGAGATATCCCTTCGGATACGGGAGTCCAGGCCTTCCTCCCATCAGGCGTCGCCCCGGTCACCGAGCCGAAGTAGACGTGGCAAGTGGTCGGCAGCATGTCGATACAGTAGCGCCCGCCCTTAGTGTTGGGCCTTCCGTTCACTTCCTTGTAGTACGCATCGAAGATGGAGACCATGATGGCATCAGCGTAGTCGTCGTCATTTCCGTACTTGGGTGTATGGTTGAGCAACACGTCCCGGAGGGCCTCGTGCCCCTGGAAGTTGTGACTCAGCGCCTCAATCATCTCGTCCATGCCGACATCCTTCTGGTCGAAGACGTGATACTTCACCGCAGCCATACTGTCTGTGCAGGTGCCGATCCCCACGCCCTGGATGTAGGTGGTGTTATACCGGGCCCCGCCATCGTGATAGTCCCGACCTTTCTTGATGCAGTCGTCGATCAGGATGGACAGGAACGGGGCGGGCATCATGGTTGCGTAGAGTCTTTCGATGATGTTGTTGGCCTTGACCTTGATGTCGAGGAAGTACTTGAGCTGGGTCCTGAATGCCTCGAACAGTTGGTCGAAGCCTGTGAACTGGGCCGGATCGCCAGTAGATGGCCCCAGCCGGCTCCCGGTTCGGGGATCTATCCCGTCGAACAGTGCCAGCTCGAAAACCTTGGGGAGGTTGAAGTACCCTGTCAGAATGTAGCTCTCCTTGCCGAACGCGCCCGTCTCTACGCACCCGCTAGTGCCCCCACACCTCGCGTCATGAACGGACTTGCCCTGCCTGAGCATCTCCTGGATGACCACGTCGGCGTTGAATATGGAAGGTTGTCCCCACCCTTTCCTCACGATCTTGAGAGCGCGCTTCAGGAACCGGTCTGGGTTCTTCGCGCTCAGCTGAATATTGGAGCTAGGCTGAAGCAGTCTCATCTCATCTATGACGTCGAGTATCAGGTAGGTGACGTCATTCACTCCGTCAAGGCCGTCCGGCCTGAGCCCTCCGGTGTTGATGTTGGCGAAGTCGGTATAGGTCCCGCTTTCGGCGGCTGTGACGCCCACCTTGGGAGGGGCCGGCTGGTTGTTGAACTTGACCCAGAAGCATTGCAGCAGTTCCCTGGCTGCCTCATGGGTGAGGGTACCATCCTCGATCCCTCTCTTGTAGAATGGATAAAGGTGTTGGTCCAACCTTCCTGGATTGAACGAGTCCCAAGTGTTCAGCTCGGTTATCACACCGAGGTGCACGAACCAGTAGGCCTGAAGCGCCTCCCAGAAGTCTCGGGGCCTGTGGGCTGGCACCCAGGAGCACACTTCTGCAATCCTGGAAAGCTCGGCCTTTCTTCTGGGGTCATCCTCCTTATCCGCAAGTTCGAGAGCCGTCTCGGCGTGTCGTTGGGCAAACCTGATTATCGCATCGGCTGCGATGTCCATGGCTTTGAGTTCTTCGTGCTTTTCATAGGCTTCGGGATCGTTCAGGTAGTCCAGGGAAGCCAGGGCCTGGGCAATGTCCTCCTTGAAGTCCAGGAAGCCTTTTTCGTATATCTTCCCGTCCAGCACTGTGTGCCCGGGCGCCCGTTGTTCCATGAACTCTGTGAAGATGCCCGCATCGTATGCGTCCTTCCATTCACGGGGCATTTGGGCGAAGATGATGTCCCGCATGGACCTGCCTTTCCAGAAAGGGATGATGGTGTCTCTGTAGACCCGTTCGTCCTCCTCGGTCGAGGAGAACGTCACCTTGTCCCTGGTTCGCAGGATCTCCAGATCCTGGAGGCTATGGCAGCACAGCTCCGGGTAGGTGGGGGTGGCCTTGGGCGCCGGCCCCCTCTCGCCCACAATCAGCTCGCCGTCGTTGATGCAGATCTTCTTGTTCTCCAGCACATGCTTGAACGCAAGCGCCCGGAGCACGGGTGCGGACACCGCAGGCGCATTCTTATAGAACTCCGTGATGAGTTCAGCGCGCTCCGTGGAGATCCGGGGCTCCGCCTCCAGGCTCTGTCTCCGAAGCTTAAGGACGCGCTCATTCATGGATTGACTACCCCCCGATTCTCGTGATGAACCCGTGGCCGCGAAGACTAGCCAGGACACGGTCGAGCTGCTCCCGGGACGGGGGCTGGGCTTCGGCCATGGCGTACACCCTCCCCAACCTCTCGTACTTATCCATGCCTATGCGGTGGTAGGGGAGGAGATCTACCCGTACCTGCCTCCGCCATTCGAGACCTGAGAGGAATTCAGCCATCAGCTCGATGTCCCTGTCTGCATCATTTACTCCTGGGATCAGCGGAACCCTCACTATCACCTCAACGGGGTGGGCGGCGAGGCGCCGGAGGTTGCTCAGGATCAGGGAATTGTCCACCCCGGTCACCTGCTGATGAACGTCATCCCGAAGCGACTTGATATCATAGAGGATGAGGTCTGCATGGTCGGCCACCTCGAGCAGGGTATCTGGGCTTCCGTACCCGCTCGTATCTATTGCGGTGTGGATCCCCATCTCCCTGCACGCTTTGACCAGGCTCACGAGGAATTCGGGCTGCGCCAAAGGCTCGCCCCCAGAGAAAGTGACCCCGCCCCCTGATTCGTCGTAGAAGATTGTGTCTTTCGTGACTTCATCCAGAACCTCTGCCACCGATACCTTCCGCCCAACCATCACCCTGCCGCCCGAGTGGCAAGCGCTGACACATCCGCCACAAGAAGTGCATCTGCCGGGCACGACCGCGGGCATGCCATCCTTGGGCTCTATGGCCCTGTTGGGGCAGGCGGCGACGCAGCGGCCGCACTCGACGCAGCCGGGGGCCCCCGAGAGCTTCTTCGCTTCCTCGATC
>JANLFS010000098.1:0-216 GCA_024655925.1 Bacillota bacterium
TCAAGGTTAGCCTTGTCCCGCTGTTTCAGCAGCTTCTCGTCCAGCTCCTCCAGGGCCCATACGAATACCTTCTGGCCGGCTTCCTGCACCAGCCCACGCACACCCTCTTCCAGGCTCCCAAAGTCCCTGAACTCCTTCAGAAGCCCGCAAATCCCTTTCACCAAGAAGAGGACCACCGCCACCACATGCCGAATATCCATCATGAGAGACCCCTCC
>JANLFS010000098.1:226-10788 GCA_024655925.1 Bacillota bacterium
TTTAGGTAGGTAAGTATGGGGTCAATGAAGAAGAGAGACCCCTCCCTCCATCCAAGGGAAGTGCAGTCATCCTCTTGTTGACAACTGCCTGGGGTCTCTCTTCTTCATTGACCCCATACTTACCTACCTAAACTTTACGCTACCCCCCTGCGGCCCTTGAACGCGATATGCAGCAGAGGCACAATCCCCAGAAGCTATTCAGTCTCCAGCACATCAAGGGATGGCTCAGGGGGATTCTCATCCCGGATCTGGAATCATGGCCTTGCCGCAAACGCCAAAACGAGGAGAGTGATCATGTTGAGGAATCGTTTGTTTGGTGTTCTGGGGCTCGTGCTCCTAGTTGTGGTGCTGTCAGTCCCGGCTCTCGGGGCATCCCGGGTGGACCTGGTAGTCCTGGCCACGACCGACCTTCACGGTCACATCCACCCAATAGACTACTTCACCTCGAAGCTCGACGAAGGCGGGCTCGCTCAGGTGGCCACGTATGTGGCTTCAGTCGGGGCTGAAACGCCCAATGTGCTCCTGGTTGACAACGGAGACTGCCTCGAAGGCGGCAACTCGACTCTTCCCTACCACTACATGTTCGACTCCGAAGCCACCAATCCGATGATCCGGGTAATGAACCTTATAGGTTACGATTCCATGACCATCGGGAACCATGAGTTCAACTACGGCTTGGGGGTTCTACGCAACGCGGCCGCCGAGGCGAGATTCCCGATCATCTCCGCCAATGTCCTTGGTACCGACGGCAAACCTTATTTCGAGCCTTACTACATCAACGATTTCGGTGAGTTCCACGTGGGAGTCCTGGGGCTCACAACCCCGAAAGTGCCTATATGGGAGAAACCTGAGAACATCCGCGGGTTGCTCTTTGCCGACCCTGTCGTCGAAGCCAAGCACTGGGTCACGGAGATGCGCTCCAATGGGGCGGACGTGGTCGTTATCGTAGCTCACACCGGACGGGAGTCCAGGCCAAAGGACAGCAGCAACCCCGACCGGTGGCTAGTCCCGACTGACTGGGTCGACACGGGGCAGCAGGAGGAGAACTATGCCCTCCGGCTCGCAAATGAGGTGCCCGGGGTGGACGTGCTAGTCGTTGGATACGATCATCTAGCCGTCCCCGGAGTCACCAAGATGGGTGACATCGTCAAGTCGGACGTGATCATTGTGCAACCGGGGTTCTGGGGCGATTACGTCTCCCGTGTAGATATCGTTCTCGAACAGGCGGGCGGCAAGTGGAACGCCGTCCAGAAAACTGGGTCGCTCATCCCGATGGCCGACGTGAAACCAGATGAGCAGGTCTTGGCGGAAGCGAAGTGCTACCACGATCAGACCGTCGAGTACTTCAAGCAGCCTGTGGCGATGGCAAAGGCCCACATGCCTGGCGGGATACCGGCGAGATTCTACGACAGCGCCCTCGTTGAACTGATCAACCTGTCCCAGCTGTGGGCGACCGGAGCCGATATTTCGTGTGCTGCGTTGTTCACGGATCAGGCCAAGATAACCCAAGGTCCTATAAGTGTCCAAGATGTCTACGGCCTGTACATCTACCCCAACACCCTCTACACAATCAAGGTCACAGGCAAACAAGTGCGCGAGGCCCTTGAACATTCTGCACGGTACTTCAACGTTTACACAGGCCAGGCAGGTCTGGCGGAGATTGTCAACCCCAGCATCAGAGGGTACAACTACGACATCTACCAAGGCGTGGAGTGCAAGATAGACATCAGCAGGCCCGTGGGGCAGCGGATCGTTGAACTGAAGTACAAAGGGGAGGAGGTCCAGCCGGATCAGGAGTTCGTCCTCGCACTCAACAACTGCAGAGCCGGCGAGGGCGGCGGGTACACAATGTTTGGCGGGTCGCCGATCCTCTACGAATCCACCAAGGAGGCAAGAGAAGTAATAGTGGAATACCTTCGGAGCATCGGCACGTTTGACCCGGCGGTCGCGGTGGACAATAACTGGAGCATCCTCCCCGCTTCGTTGCGTGAGATGGCTCGCCCCAGGTAACCACTGACTCCCGGTATCTCGACAGGAGGGCCGCCCACGGACGGCCCTCCTCGGTGTACTGCCGCAGGACCTCTGTCTCTTCGATTCCATCGTCCCCGCAAGGGATTACTTCGCGGGCTGGGCCGGGGCTTTTCTGCCCATCTCGCACCCGTTCAGATCACACCCACGGCACCTGGCTACCTTGCCCTCGAATACGCTCTCCAGAGTCTCTGCAATCTGCCTGTCCGGTTCCACATGAAGCACTATCCTGCCCGGAGATGCAGTGATCAACGCGCTTATGAGCAGATCCTCGAGTTCGATGCCACCTTCAGTGAGATCAGCCGCCAGGACCTCCAGGTACTCATTCTCTATCTCGTCCAGGTCCCGATTAAGCAGACCGAAGAGGTTGTCGCGCCCCCGGACTACATGAACCTCAGCCTCACGTTGATCTTGCATATCGACGAAGTACTTCAGGAGTCTCACAAACTCCCTGTGCTCCCTATCCGCCATGAACCTATCCAACGCCTCGTCACAAGCCCGGCTGAGCTCCCTGGCGTATCCACGAAGACGAAAGGTGAGAAAACCCTCCACGATAAGGGTGTCGGCGGTCGCTAGGTAGTCGGACACGAGGTATGCAACCTCCCGGAACCGGTCCTCAGGGCGGCCGATTCCGTTGAGACTCTCGGCGAGTATCACCATGGCGTAGTCAGAGATGGCTGCGATCTCCGCTGGCTCCAGCTCGGGATGGCACCTGGCCAGCTGGTCCGCAGCCATCGCCTCCTGGAGGTCCTCGAGGATCACGTGGGCCACGGCGACACCGATGTGATGGCGAAGCACGTCCCTTCCCGCCGCCCGCTTCAGTGGATCCTCTTCCTTCACCGCACATTCGACGAACCGCAGATCTCCCACGGAATCAAACCTAACGACAACCTGAAGCCCGCTCCAGCGAGCTTGGTCCAATTCGTAGAATAGCCGCCTTCTCAAGGAGTCGGCGGCAAAATAGGAGCCCACTCGCACCCCGTCCATGAGGTTTTGCCCCCTTCACGCGACTAGTATATGTGCGCCTTCAGGGGCGTATACGATGGCTCGACGGGGGCATAATGGGTCTATGTATGGGCTTTTGGCCGTTTCGCCGCTTGCTCGGGCACCTGCCCGGGCTCTCCGGGTATGCCAAAACCCCCCGGCACAGGCCGGGGGGCGCGCTGCTATGCTGGGCCAAGAGATGGTGGGGTGCAGTGGAGTCGAACCACTGACCTCAACGATGTCAACGTTGCGCTCTAACCAACTGAGCTAGCACCCCATACCTTACGCTGTGTGGAGGCGACACCCGGATTCGAACCGGGGAATCGCGGTTTTGCAGACCGCTGCCTTACCACTTGGCTATGTCGCCCCGAATATCCGGCCGCCGCCAGCAATCGACAAAGTGGAGCGGAAGACGGGATTCGAACCCGCGACCCTCGCCTTGGCAAGGCGATGCTCTACCGCTGAGCCACTTCCGCAAAGCCCTTCAATATGGTGCCGAGGGCCAGAATTGAACTGGCGACACGCGGATTTTCAGTCCGCTGCTCTACCGACTGAGCTACCTCGGCGCACTCAACAGCCGAAAGATTATGGCGGAAGCGACGGGAGTCGAACCCGCGATCTCCTGCGTGACAGGCAGGCATGTTAGACCACTACACCACGCCTCCGCGCAAATCGTACCTCTCATGGTGGGCGAAACAGGGCTCGAACCTGTGACCCCCTGCGTGTAAAGCAGGTGCTCTCCCGGCTGAGCTATTCGCCCTCGCGCCGATCAGCGCTTTTTCATTATACAGTACACTCCCCAGCCGCGCAAGGGGTGTTCAGAAATCCAGTTTCCAGTAGGCTTGCCGCCTCCAGGTCGAGCATGAACAGGGCATTGGCGTGGTTCTGCAGAATCGACGCCGGGACTGACGGAGTCACCGGCCCCCGGGTTGCTCTGTGAACGATGTCGGCTTTGGACCGGCCCGCGGCCAGAAGAAGGATCTGCTTCGCGTCCATAATCGTCCCGATCCCCATGGAGACGGCCCTTCCCGGCAAGGATTCCACCTTCTCTTTCGCGCGGTTGATCTCTACGGTCTGAGCTGTGAGAGTGACTACCCTGGTCCGGCCGTCAGGGGGCGAGCCAGGTTCGTTGAACCCAATGTGCCCGTTCACGCCGATGCCGAGAACCTGAAGGTCGATTCCCCCTGTGTCTTTGATCAAGGACTCGTACCGACGGCACTCTTCCTCGAGATCTGGCGCGGTTCCTTTCAGTGTATGTACCTTCCTCGGGTCTACATTGACGTGGGAGAAAAGATGACGCCACATGAACGAGTGAAAACTCCTGGAGTCCTCCTTCGGCAGGTCACAGTACTCGTCCAGGTTGAAGGTGGTCACTCCAGAGAAGTCCAGGCCTTCCTCATGGTGGAGCCTAGCCAGCTCCGCGTAGAGTCCGATTGGGGTCTCGCCCGTAGCGAGGCCCAAGACGCATCTGGGCTTGTCCAGAATACAGTCGGCCACGAAACGTGCCGCGGCCACACTCATCTGCTCGTAGTTCGGGTAGATGAGGATTTTCAAGCCACCGACGCCTCCTGCTGCTAGTCCTTGGGACGCATGAGCGGGAAGAGAATGACGTCCCGTATGGATGCGGAGTCGGTCAGGAGCATCACGAACCTGTCGACCCCAAGCCCCATACCACCCGTGGGCGGCATCCCGTACTCCAGTGCAGTGACGAAGTCCTCGTCCATCATGTGCGCTTCGTCGTCTCCGCGCTCTCTCTGGGCCACTTGGCTTTCGAAACGTTCCCGCTGATCAGCCGGGTCGTTCAGCTCAGAGAATGCGTTAGCGAGTTCCCTTCCTGCACACACCGCTTCAAATCTGTAGGTGAGGTTCGGGTTGTCGGGGCGCCTCTTGGCGAGAGGGGACACATCTATGGGGTAGTCCATTATGATGGTGGGCTGGATCAAGTCCGGCTCCACCCTCTCCTCATAGGCTTCGTAAAGGCACTGCCCGGCCGTGGCTCCCTCTGGCACGTCGAGACCCATATTCAGGCACGCTCGCCTGGCATCGGAATCAGAGAGTGCCCCGAAGTCGACACCAGTGCGGCATCGTACCGCATCCATCATGGTCAAGCGCGGCCAGGGAGGCGTGAGATCGATCTCGCTGCCCTGGTAGGTGATACGGGTTGTCCCAAGAGTGGCCTCGGCTACGTGGGCCACGAGATCCTCAGTCAGCTTCATCATGTCGTGGTAATCTGCGTACGCCTCGTAAACCTCGATTGAAGTGAACTCCGGATTGTGTTTTGTGGATATGCCCTCATTCCTGAAAATGCGGCCGAGTTCGTATACCTTCTCGAGGCCCCCAACGATAAGCCTCTTCAAGTGCAGTTCTGTTGCGATTCTCAGGTACAGGTCCATGTCTAGAGCATTGTGGTGGGTTATGAAGGGCCGTGCCGCCGCGCCTCCTGCAACGGCGTGCATTGCGGGTGTCTCCACTTCAAGGAACCCCCGAGAATCGAGGAACTCTCTGATAGCCGCGACTATCTTTGTCCTCAGGATGAAGGTGCGCCTGACTTCAGGGTTGACTATAAGGTCCAGGTAGCGCTGACGATAGCGGATGTCCACATCTCGGAGCCCGTGCCACTTCTCGGGGAGCGGTCTCTGGGCCTTGCCGAGCATGACAAATGATGACATATCGACGCTGATCTCCCCACGTCTGGTCCGGAAGACCTCGCCCGTCACACCGATTATGTCACCCAGGTCCACCCAGGAAAGGAGCTCGTACTGATCCTCGCCGAGATGGTCTTGCCTCGCATAGATCTGGATCCGCCCGTCCCGGTCAAGCATGTCCAGGAACATTGCCTTGCCGTGACCGCGGATAGCCATGATCCGCCCTGCCGCCGACACTTCTTTGCCTTCAAGGTCACTGAAGCCCTGGACTATCTTAGTTGACGTGTGGGTCCGGACGAACCTCGCGCCGAATGGATCCACCCCACGCGCCTTCCACACATCCACTTTCGCCCTGCGCCGGGCAGTCTCATCTTCTCGGGAGGCCTCGGGTTCGGCTGCGCGTTCAAGTTCGTCCATGGCACAACACTCACCTTGCGATCTGGACTACCTGGTACTTGATGACTCCCACCGGCACCGCGACTTCTACCACAGACCCGACCGTCTTCCCAAGGACAGCCCGGCCCACGGGAGACTCATTGGATATCTTCTTCCTGCTGGGATTGGCCTCCGCCGACCCCACTATAGTGTACTCCTCGACCGCGCCCTCTTCCAGGTTCTTGAGGACCACGGTGGATCCAAGTGACACCTCGTCCGCCCCGCCCTCAGGCTGCTCGATGATCCGCGCGTTCCGGAGCATCTTCTCGATCTGGGCTATGCGCCCTTCTATGAAGGCCTGCTCGTTCTTGGCATCCTCATACTCGGAGTTGTCCGTAATGTCTCCGAACTCAATTGCCTGCTTGATCCTGGCCGCCACTTCACGCCTTTTCGTGGTCCTCAGGACTTCAAGTTCCCGTTCCAGCCTTTCAAGGCCTTCCGGAGTAAGGATTACTTCCTTCTCCGCCATGTGTTCTGCTCCCCCCCATAGGACATCGATTCCGGGCGCAGCGCCCGGGATGCTACACACTATATTCGGTCCGAGACCCGGGGATTCGGGCCTCACCAGGCCCTGAGGCTAAAAAAAGATGGCGCCACCGCCAGTTGCCCACGCATCATTATGGCAAGACCCCTCTGGCTTGTCAAGGGTCAATTCGCGTGTGGCCGGGGAGGGAACCTGAGCTAACTGGGGGAGCCGTACCTCACTACCCTGGGCTTGACGTTCAGTCGGCCCAACATCTCGAAGTAGTCATCTTCGGTGATCTCCGGGACAGGCTTGTCGATCAAGGTAACGAGCATGGCCTCAATAACGTTGGTCCCGAAAGACCTGCCGTTCATCTCTGGGGTAGTGGTGACGAGGATACTCGCCCCGCGGCGTCCGAGATCTTCCACGTCCTTGGAAGTCACGGTGTTCGTGATGACGATTTTCCCATCAATTCTATCAGGCATATACCGCTTGATATAGTGGAAATCTCCAGCCAGAACATCGGCCCACTTATAGTACTTGGAGTGGCGACGAGCAGTTTGTTTCTGCTTCTTCCCGGTCGGGTACAGCCATGTGAACGGGAGTTGAACGATGATAGGCATTAGAACCCGTCCTAGCCGCTTTACCCATGCGAGGGAATGCAGCTCGATCGGCACGCCCAGGCCGAAGATCAGATCACCGTAAGTCATCTGGCACCCGAGTTCCTCGAAAGCTTGACCCATTCCAATCCTGTCAATGGCGCAGACAACCAGGACCTTCTTGCCAGCGATCGGGATCTTCTCCACTTCCTCCGTGTACTTCACCACCCGGTACTCGAGGGTGCTCTTGAGACTCGTGCCGTCAACCAACGGCGTCTTCTTGGCCGCGGCCGCGATCCGCCGGGCGTCCCGGAATACATAGCGCTTGCCTGCCCCAGCCATATAGAGGTCGATGCCCCCCATTCCAAAGGCATCTACCTGCCCATCAAGCTCCTTTATGATTTCGATCGCCCGGGCGATATCACCATCAGTGCCGATCCGCTCTATCTGCATCTCTTCGCCGAGAATGCTCAGAACGGTCTTATGGTCACGGTCTCGGGAGCCTATGCTAACGCTAACGATGCGCTTCACTTCTCCCCGCCCCCCCCTCGTATGGCCTCGATGAGTGCCGAGATCTCCTCCGGATCTATGTATACGTCCCCGCGGATTGGGGATTCCCCTATCACGACACCAGAGGTCTTCGGGCCCAGGATCGCCTCGACGAGCCGAACGCGCATATCGGAGCCTAGGAAGACCACATGATCGAAGCTCCCAAGATGGGAGATGGCGTTCACCACGTCGTTGAGAAGCTCGATTCCCGATCTGGTCTGGACGTACTCCCATCGCTCCCGATCGTTCATCAGCCAAACAAAGTCCACCCCGGCGCCTTCCGCAAGCTTCTTGATCTCGTCGCAATTGGAGATCGGGAATCCGACCAGCGCGATGGTGTCTCCTTTTCGCACCTCTCCCAGGTTCTCGAGACGGGAGACGAAGGATCTGTCGATCCCAACCGCGGAAGCTGCCTCCGCCTGTGACGCCCCACCTTTTCTGAGTTCGAGCAGGCGATCCAGAGTCCGGAGGATCCTGTCTCTGTCAATGACCTTGTCTCCGATTCTCACCAGGTTCGTCTGCACCACGCCCCCCGGACGTTCACATACGTGTGCACACCTTGATTCTAGCAGAGCTCTCACAAAACGCAAGGGGCGCGACTACGTACCCCTCTCGAACTGGTCTCTATAGGCTGTGAGGATGCGGCGAAGCGCATCTGGGCCCCCGGCCGTGTTTACCAGGTCTCTGACCCGCGTTGCTCTCGGAAGTCCCCGTATGTACCAGGCAAGGTGCTTCCGCATCTCGGATGTGGCCGTCTTCGCCCCCTTGTACTCCACATCGGTATCCAGGTGGTTCAAAGCCATGTCTATCCGTTCCACCGCCGTGGGCTCCGGGGGCACCTCGCCGGTGGCGAGGTAGTGGAGTGAACGCCGGAAGATCCACGGGTTGCCCAGTGCCCCGCGGCCGATCATGACCCCGTCGCATGCGGTCTCATCCATCATCCTGGCCACATCGAGGGGGTCCCGCACGTCTCCATTCCCAATCACAGGGACAGAGACCGCTGCCTTGACCCGGGCGATGATGCCCCAGTCTGCATTGCCCTGATAGCCCTGGGCTCGCGTGCGCCCGTGAACCGCCACCGCTGACGCCCCGGCTTCGACACACGCCTGGGCGAACTCAACGGCGTTCGCGCTGGCGTCGTCCCAGCCCATACGTATCTTGACAGTTACGGGCACACCGGCTGAACTCACAACCGCACGGACGATGTCCTGGGCGAGTCCGGGCCGTCTCATGAGAGCGCATCCTTCCTCGTTCTTAACTACTTTGGGCACGGGACATCCCATGTTGATGTCGACTATGTCGGCGCCGGACGCGGCGGCCACCCTCGCCGCCTGGGCCATCACTTCGGGGTTCGATCCGAAGATCTGCACAGAGACTGGATGTTCCCGCTCAGAGAGGGTCAGCATGAACGAAGTACGCCGGTTTCGATACCAAAGGGCCATGCTGCTGATCATCTCGGTGTAGACCAGTGCACAGCCCATGTGCTTGCATATGAGTCTGAAAGGCAGGTCGCATACGCCAGCCATCGGGGCGAGGACGAGAGGGTTCTTAATCAGGACGCCTCCAATATGCAGCCCTCGCAAGTCAGCCATTGTCCACCCCCGAGTGTCCGATCCGCCCGGCCTTCGCAATCCTCCCCGCGAGTGCTCTGTCGACCTCCGCACGGATAGAGATCCTGTCGCCGTCGTAGTCCTCCGATATGACCCGGCCGCGCCGGCGGATCAACGCGATCAGCGGGTCGTCGCAGGGGAGCGCGACGTCCACTCGGACCCTCCTGCCGGCGAGCTCAGCCGCGATCATCCGGGTCAGGGCTTCGAGCCCTTCGCCGGTGAGCGCAGACACAGCAGTGCTCTTGGGATAGGAGTGTGCAAACCTAGCTAGTGCGGCAGCCTCGGCCACATCCACTTTGTTCAGAACGGTGATACATGGACGGTTTTGTGCGCCAAGCTCGGAGAGAACCCCAAAGACCGCAGAATAGTGCTCCTGCGCCCTTGGGTGAGACACGTCCACCACGTGAAGCAGGAGATCGGCCTCAGTGACTTCCTCGAGGGTTGCGCGGAACGCCATGACCAGGTGATGGGGTATCTTCTGAATGAACCCGACGGTGTCTGTGAGCAGGATCCTCTGCCCGTCCGGAAGCTCAAGCCGCCGAGTCATCGGGTCCAAAGTGGCAAAAAGCTTGTCTTCCACTACAGTGCGCGCATCGGTCAAGGCATTCATAAGGCTGGACTTCCCAGCGTTAGTGTAACCCACCAGAGACACTGTGGCGAGATTCGCCTCCCGCCGTCTTCGGCGTTGGATCCCGCGTCTTACACGTACTTCCTCGATCTGCCGCCTGATTGACGATATCCTCGACCTGATTGCCCGGCGATCTGTCTCCAGTTTGGATTCTCCAGGGCCCCTGGTTCCTATGCCGCCACCCAGCCGTGACAGTTCTGTCCCTCGCCCTCCGAGCCTGGGAAGCATGTACTCGAGCTGAGCCAGTTCCACCTGAAGCTTGCCTTCAGCCGTCGCGGCCCGCTGGGCGAAGATGTCGAGAATCAGCCAGGTGCGGTCGATCACCCGCCCCTCGATCACTTGCTCGAGGTTGCGTTGTTGTGCCGGAGACAGCTCATCATCGAAGATGACCAGAGACGCCCCGGTCGCCGCCCTGATCATCTCAACCTCCCGTGCCTTGCCTTCCCCAATGTAGTATGAAGGGTCCGGTTTCTGCTTCCGCTGGATCACCTGCCCAGCCACGACCGCGCCCGCCGTGGACGCGAGGCTTCCCAGCTCCTGCACGGACTCTTCGATATCCCAGCCCACCGATGCCTGGGAATCCAAACCGACCAGGATCGCCCTTTCCCTGGCATCCGCCTG
>JANLFS010000099.1 GCA_024655925.1 Bacillota bacterium
GCCGCGCCATAGGGACGCGGCACGCCGCCATCTGGGTTCTCTCAGGGTCAGTTGCCCGGATAGATCAGCTTCTGAGGCACGGCACTGCCGTCTGCTTCCCACTTGAATATCCAGCACGGCATGTTGACAGGCCTGTGGGTATTGGGGTCGATCGTGATAGTGCCGTCGCCCTGCATCACTTTGACGCCCTTCACGCCCTCGAGGGCCTGCTGGATGGCTACGGGATCGGTTGACCCAGCCCTCCTGATGGCGTCGACCGCGATGTGGACGTTGTCGTACCCGAAGAACACGTTCAGAGTCTGGATCGGCTCGCCCCACCGCTTCTCGTACCTCGCAATGAAGTCACTGAACCTGGGGTCACCGATATTCAGATTCTGGATGAAGTAGACACCAGCGACTACGTCCTTGCCACCCGCGGCCTCCACGAATGGAGGAACGGAGAGGGTGTTAGCCCCAACTATCACAGACTTGATCCCAAGCTCACGGGCCTGTTTGACCTGGAGCCCGGCTTCCTGTGCGTACTGCGGGATGTAGATTGCATCCGGGTTGGCGGCCTTTATCTTCGTGAGCTGGGCCTTGAAGTCGAGCACACCCATGGGGTATTCGACATACTCCACGACCTTGCCGCCGTTTTCGTTGACGTAATCCCTGAACGCCTCGGCCTGGGATGTCGCGAAGGAGTTGCCCTTGTTCACTATGCATGCCGCGGTCTTGACACCGAGTTCCTCCATGGCGAACCTGGCCACGATGTGACCCTGCTCGATGGAGCTCGGTTGTGCCAGGAAATGGAACTTGTTGACCTTGCCCGGTTCAGGCACGGTGACCTTGGGCTCCATGGCGTTGGAGACCAGCGGTACCTTGAGCTGCTCTGCCACCGGCGCGATGGCAAGATTGACGTTGGAGAAGTTGGTGCCAATGATGACAGACGCCTTGTCCGTCTGGACGAGCTTGCGGTAGGCGGACACACCCTCCGCAGGCTGGCCTTTGAAGTCGTAGGTTATGAGCTTGAGCTGCTTTCCAAGAACTCCACCGGCGGCGTTGATCTCCTCAACTGCCATCGTGGCACCATTGCGCTCCTGGAGTCCTTGCTGGGCTGTAGGGCCAGTGAGCGCCGCGATCTCGCCGATGATAATCACGTCGGCTCCCACCGACACTCCGACCTGCAGCATGAACAGGCCCAGGGCGAATGCAAGTACCGTGGAAATGAGCCTCTTATTCACGTGCGCTGCACCTCCGCAATCTGCTGTGAGTTGAACCGAACATTCCCTGGGCTACTCGCCGGGGTAGATGAGGCGCTCAGGGACCATGTTCCCGTTCGGTTCCCACCTGAACACCCAGGACGGCATGTTGACCGGCTGATGGGTCTTGGGATTCATGGTGAAAAGCCCGTCGCCGGCGAGGATCGGGACGTCTTTTAGGGTCTCGAGCTGGTCGCGGATGGCGTGAGGCTCCGCCTTGCCCGCAAGCTCGATGGCCTTTGCGATGAGGTGGATGTCGTCGTAACCGAACAGGGTATGATAGGTTACGACCTTCTCGCCGTAGCGCTTCTCGTAGTTCTTCTGGAACTCTGCGAACCTCGGGTCACCGAAGTTCACATTGAACAGGAAGTAGACCCCGGCCGCGTTGGCTATCCCGCCGCATGCGTCCACGAAGTTGGGGTCAGAGAGACTGTTGGACCCGAGTATGGTCGCCTTGATCCCGAGTTCCCTGGCCTGACGCACCTGCAGCCCGCCGGGCTGGGCGTACTGAGGCAGGTACAGGATCTCAGGCTCCTTGGCCTTGATCTGAGTGAGGGGTGCCCTGAAGTCCACGGTGCCGCCGGCGTACTCCACGTAGGCGACTACCTCGCCGCCCTGGGCGCGGAAGTAGTCTCTGAACGCCTCGCCCTGCGAGGTGGAGTAGGAGTTGGACTTGTCCACAAGGCACGCGGCCTTCCTGAGGCCGAGGTTCTCGTAGGCGAACCTCGCCATCATCTGCCCTTGCTGGGTCGATGACGGCTGTGCCAGGAAGGTGTAGGTGTTCACTTTCCCGGGCTCAGGCACAGTCACCTTGGGCTCGATGGCCTGCCCGATGATGGGGACCTTCTTCTGCTCCGCCACCGGGGCTATCGCGAGGCTGATGTTGCTGAAGTGGGTGCCACCGATCACTACTGCGCGGTCCTGGTCGACGAGCCGGCGATAGGCCGCGACGCCCTCATCCGGCCTGCCCTTGTGATCGTAGACGATCAGCTTGATCTGCCGGCCGAGGACTCCGCCCTTGGCGTTGATCTCCTCAGCTGCGAGCACTGCGCCATTTCTCTCCTGAGTCCCCCACAGGCTGGTCGGGCCGGTCAGTGCGGTGATGAACCCCACGACTATGGGGTCATCCTTTGCTGACGTCATCAAGGGGACGAGAGTGAGAACCATGGCCGCAACTAGCAGAACCGTAGTAAACCGTCTCATCTTTCGACTCCTTTCCCTATGATCTCTTCAGGATGATCTCTTCAGGTGCGACACTTTCCCAGAAGTGTCCCGCAAGTAGTTCGCCTTGTCCCAATAGTGCCGTGACTCTCATAATCGCCTGGTTCTAGCCGGACACCACCATCTCCTTTGCTGTGTGATGGACGGAAGGTGTTCTCGCGCTGGGAAACCGCGACCCTCCAAACGCAACTCTGGTTTCAGGCTTTCACCATGTCGATGGCCCCGACGGGGCACACCCCGACACAGATAGCGCAGCCGACGCACGCCGCGGGATCGAGTGCCGGCTGGCCGTCCCGCTCGACGATAGCATCACAATGGCCGAGGCCGACGCAGCTCAGGCAGTTGGTGCACTTCTCCTCGTCGATCCTCGCGACGACCTCCTCGACATTCAGGTCTTTGCTGCGCTTGAGGTAGGGAAGGGAGAGCCCTATGATCTCCTCGAAGGATGAATAACCGTGGGACTCGATGAACCGCTCCATGCCTTCAGTGATCTCGCGGATGACCCCGAACCCCCTCCACATAGGTTCGGTGCACGCGGTCACGAGACGCGAACCCCACATCATGAACATTATCGCATCCTGCCAGGTGGCGAGACCGCCTCCGCCTATGATCGGGATCTTGACCGCACGGGCAGCCTGAGCCACGAGCGCGAAGGACTGTGTCAGGACACACGGGCCACCCAGGCTCCCGAAGGACGCGCCGTCGAGGAACGGGTAGAGCGGCCGGCCGCCGTTTTCAATGTCCACTCTGGGAAGGGAAGTCTGGCCGCCCGCGAGGCAGAGGCCGTCAGCTCCAGCCTCTTCGCACGCTACCGCGGTCTCTGCGATGTTGCCGACGTTGGGGGTGAGCTTGGGCACTACCGGTATTCTGACCGCCTCTTTGAGGGCTTTGACGACCTTGTAACAGACCTCGGGGTTCTGGCCTGCCGCCGCGCCGTATGAGGTGGTGACGGCATCACCCATTCGCTTGGCCGAGAAGGTCAGATTGGGGCAAATCAGGTTGAGCTCGAGAGCGTGGGCTCCGGCTTCCTGAAGATCCAGAGCGAGTCTCTGCCAGCCCTCGATATCCTCGCCTATGTGGCCCATGTTGACGAACACGACCAGGTCAGTCTGTTCCCGGGCGGCCTGAACTAGCTCGATGCCCTCTTCTTTATCCAGCCTCCGGTCGTGGCATACTATGCTAACTTCTCCGGGGACCGAGTACATCCGGAGCTTCCCCATCCAGGGTTGTTTCTGCAGCACGAGCTTGAGGGAGACGGCTGCGGCCCCATTGGCCTCGCACTCCTTGAGCTTGCGTAAGGACGAAGTAACGGGACCCGATGCCACGACGAACGGGTTCTTGAGGGTCAGGCCTGCGAAATCGATAGCAGTGCTGGCCACCTACAACAGCTCCTTTACGAGTTCTTGCGGGTCGACGGCGCGCCCCTCACGGGACGACGTGTACAAGGCTTCGATGACTGCCAGGGCTGCGAGGCCGTCCTCGCCGGAAGCGCCGGCCGGAGGCGGAGTCCCGTCCATGACGCACTGGACGAAGGCAGCAATCTCGTCCTCGTACCCGAGTGAGGCTTCCTCGTCCACGGCAGGCCTTGTCCAGCCGGTCGACATGTCTGCTTTCTCCAGCACGTATGAGTAGCCCACCTGGCTGTAGACGGTGATGGGGGAGCCCATGGTCAGTTCGATATGGATGTTTCCGCGAGTCCCGTAGATCTCAATCCGATCGTCCATCCCACCGAGGGTGATGTAGTTGCCCTCGATCAGAGCCCTGACACCGTTCTCCAGCGTCAGAATGCCCGCGCCCCAGTCTTCGCCCTCGAAGTCCCGGTGAACGAGGTTCTTGTCGAGGCCTTCCGTGACCTTTCCCATGACATCCCGGACCTCGGACCCGGCAAGCCAGCGCACGAAGGCCGCCGGATGGATGGCGAGGTGTATCATGGATCCCCCTCCACACGTCGCCACCTTCTTCGCGAACGGGGAGTGGGACCCAAGATGCGTCTCCTTGGCCTTGATGAAGAGGATGTCTCCAATGGCGCCTTCATCGATGATCGCCTTGGCCCGGCGAATCGCCGGAGCGAAAAGCCAGTCCTCCGCGTACATGAGCTTCACCCGCCGTTCCCGGCACGTCTGCACCATTTCGGCGCCGTCCGCGAGGTTGGTGGCAAGGGGCTTCTCGCATACGACGTGCTTGCCGGCTGCTGCGGCCGCCATGACTACCTCATGGTGGAGGAAGTTTGGAACACACACCGAGACCAGGTCTATGTCGGCCTGGTTGAGCATGTCCCGATAGTCCGCGTACCTGCCTGGTATCCCATACTTGTCGCAGAACGGGTCAAGATTGTCGATGGCGGCCGCCGCCACCACCTCGGCGTGCGCGCATCGGGCGTAGGCTTTTGCATGCAGTTCAGCTGCAAACTGCGATCCCACAATTCCCACTTTGACTCTCTGCTTCTTCTGGATCGAATCCAATGTCTCATGCACCCCCGGGTGACCGCCGGTTGTCCCCGGCGAATACTTCTTGGTTCGCCACGTGCTCCGGGCGCCTGCCCTCGAGCACATCGATGAGGTTATGTGCAGCCATGAGCCCCATTGCGCTCAAGGTCTCGTAAGTGTATGACCCCATGTGGGGAGTGGTTATGACGTTCTCGCACGCCAAGATCTCGCTTCCCGCCGGAGGTTCGTGGGAGAATACGTCGAGGGCTGCCCCAGCGATCCTTCGATTCCGGAGGGCGTCGCACAGGGCCCCCTCATCCACTACTCCGCCTCTGGCGGTGTTGATCAAGTAGGCGCTGGGCTTCATCATTGCCAGCTCCTTTGCGCTGATCAGCCCGCGTGTCTTGGGACCCAGCGGGACATGGACTGTCACGAAGTCAGACTCCGAGAGCAGAGTACGAAGGTCCACGTAGCTGCCACCTGTTGCCCGGGCAAGCTCGAGATCGGGAGCGATGTCTGAGAACAACAGGCGCGCCTCGAACCCCGCCAACCGTTTCGCAACCGCGCGCCCGATCGCTCCGGTACCGACTATGCCTATGGTCCTCTGCCAGACCGATCTCCCGTAGATCTTCGCCCACTTGCCCGCTTTGGTGAACTGGTCCGCCTCGACTATCCGGCGAGCGCAGGCCAGGATGAGGGCTATGGTCAAATCTGCAACTGCCTGAGTGTTTGCACCGGGAGTGTAGGTGACCACGATCCCGGCGCGAGTGGCCGCATCAAGGTCCACGCTATCCAGTCCGACCCCGTATCTTGAGATAACGCGAAGTTCAGGACACCTCTCTATGACGTCGGCAGTGAACCGGTCCAAACCCGCGATGGCGCCCACGCACTCCTCGAGCGCGCACACCAGAGCCTCGCCCTCGAGCGGTTTGCCCGACGGGTTGCCCCGAAGATCGTAGCCCTTCGCGAGGAGCAAATTCCGGGCCTCTCGACATGCGGTATCGAACGATGTGGAGGAGATCAACACTCTCGGCATGAACCGATCACTTCCTTGCGACGTATGCACTAGAAACGCTTCCCGGCCACGGCTTCACGGGTCAGCCTGAGGCTGCCCAGGCCGTCGTTCCCGCGCTTGAGCATGACTCCGATGTAGAGGGAGTCCAGCAGGCACAACTGGGCGATGCGCGAACGGAGTGACTCGCTCTTGAACGTCTCGCCGGCGGAAACCCAGAGGGTTATGTCACACATCTTGGCGAGTGGGCACCGGGCGAACCCTGTGATCAGGATGGTGAACACCCCACGCTTGTGCGCCTCTGCAAGCGAATCGTAGATGTCCTTGTTGCTTCCGGAGTAGGACACGGCGACGACAACGTCTTCGGGCGTCAGGAGGGCCGCCGACATCACCTGCATATGTGGGTCCTCGTAGAAAGACGTCGGGATCCCGGTCTTCAGGAACTTGTGATGCGCGTCCTTGGCCACGGCCGCGGATCCTCCAACCCCGTACCATTCGATGCGGCGGGCACGCGCGAGCCGGTCGATGGCGGTGTCCAAGTCTGCGCGGTCGAGGATCTTGAGGGTGTCCTCGAGTCCTCGCGTGGTTGCCTGAAACACTTTGGCGCAGATCGTCCAGCCGTCGTCGGCTCCCGTTGCCGCCTCGTAAAGCTGTTTCGATTCTGGCAGGGTAGACACCGCGAGGGCTATCTTGAGCTCCTGGTAACCCCGGAACCCCAGGCGCCGGCAGAGCCGCGAGACTGTGGCCTCAGAGGCTTCGCTTCTCTCAGCGAGCTCAGTGATGGAGAGGTACACAACCTCCGATGTGTTGGCCACGATGTAGGCAGCTACTCGCCGTTCCGCCGCACGAAGCGATGGAAGCAGGCCCTTGAGTCTAGCAACCCCTGAGCTCAGAGCCCGGTGTTTTTCCTCGATTTCGTCCCGGCTGGTAACCATGTCACAGCCCGCTTGGGTCATCGCTTACTCGCCTCCGATCGCGAGAATGTCTCCTCCGTGCTTGAGGACCGCAACCTCAGCACCGGACCCCACTTGTGCGAATGCCTCCCGGAGAGCATTTTGGGCACTGTTCGCATGTCTGAGGTGCAGCCCTCGGGCCATGTCTTCCGTTATGCCAGGCGACACGATGATGCAGGTCGCCCTGTCCGCGGTCACCCGTCCGACATGAACCAGGTGGGCCGCGACTGTGAGGTCGGTTATGACACCGGATTCCACCAGAACGCGGACTTCCTCATAGCCCCTATATCCGAACTCCAGGACCTGAGGGTGGGTAGGAGAGACACCCTCAGGGCATGGGGTCACCAGTATCACAACTCCGCCCTGGCGGACCGCGAGCTCGGAACTGTAGATGCCTTTGCCGGCCTGCCACATGTCAACGTCCGCGGGGTAGGAGTCGATTAGGACGATGTCCGCGAGCCTGGGCATCCTGACACCATATACATCGAAGGAAACTTCACACCCAGCGCGGTGGGCGGCCACCGGATCGCCGAACACCGCCCCGATGATGCGTTTTCGAGCGTCCTGAATCACGTTGAAGATGGCGGTAAGGCCGGCCCGCCTCGCGACTGCGTCCATCTCGCGGCGCACCGGGTTGTCGGCCACACCCAGGATCTCTGCCCCCGAGAACTGCGCGGATGCCCAGTGGGTCTGGCCCGTGGTGACTTCGCCGCTCACCCCGGGCTGGATTATCTTGGACCCGCCGCTGTATCCGGCGACCCTGTGAGGCACGATCTGCCCCAGTCCGATTACGTAGTCAGCCTCGGACAGCCTGCGGTTGACCCAGACCTCCGTGCCGAGCTGTGTATCCTCCAACTGCACCAGGGCTGATAGGTCGTGCGCGTCGTGGTTGATGATCCGATAACGCCCGAAGATGTCCGGGCCCACCTTGGCCAGGATCTCGTCTTCAGTCATTGGCCGGTGCGTGCCGAGTGCGACGAGGATCTCGATGGATTCATCTCTGACCCCCGCCCGGTGGAACTCCCTGAGCAGAGTGGGGAGCACCGCATCGGCCCTTGTAACTCTGGTGTTGTCGTCTATCAGGATGAGGACCCGGTCCCCCGGGCGAACCGCATCGGGAATCGGGGAGGCAGGCCCGATAGGATGGGCGAGCGCGCGCTCGATGACAGCCGCCTCGGGCTCTCGCTCCTCCACCTCGCGGGGGGAGAACACCCCAAGCAATCTGTCGTCGGGGACTTCCACAGGTTCCGCCCATGGGTACGGGAACTCGATCTTCACGATACAATGACCCTCCAGTCGCGTCTAAAAGAGGTCCGAAACCCTCTCGTAGACCTTCTCAAACTTGGAGAAACCTTCAGAATAGATCCGGTGACGCGTCATATCTGGCTCGACCGAACGGGTAATCGTTACCGCGTTTCGGACCTCTTCAACGCCTGTGATCGCGCCCAGGGCCGCCATGCCCACGACCGCCGCCCCGAGCGCCGAGCCCTCACGCTCCGCGGGAACCGAAACAGGCCGCCCGAGAGTGTCAGCCGCCATCTGAACCCACTCCGGGGAGTTGACGAACCCGCCTGTGGCACGGACCTCCTCCGGCTCGCCTACGACTTCCGAAAGCGCGCGGTAGACGGAATACATGCGGTATATGACGCCTTCCATCGCGGCCCGAATGAAGTGCGCGCGAGTGTGGGCGAGCTCAAGCCCGAACATGACCCCACGCGCGTCGCCCCGCCAATGCGGACAACGCTCCCCCGTGATCAGGGGAAGGAAGATCAACCCTTCGGACCCGGGGGGCACGGAGGCGGCCTCCCGCCCTGGATCAGGCGACTCTCCAATTACCCTCTGGACCCAATCGAGCGCGATGCCGCCGTTGTTGATGGATCCTCCAGGGACGTAAGCGCCCTTGCGAAAGACGTAGCACCATGTCCGCATGGAGGGCAAGTCGAGGACAGGAGCTTGGGAGAATACCCTGAGCGCGCCCGAGGTCCCTATCATAAAAGACATCTGTCCGGGCTCAACCGCGCCTGCCCCGATGTTGGAGAGCATCCCGTCCGCCGCCCCGATGATTACGGGAGTGTCGGAGAAAAGACCCGTCGCTGACGCCGCCTCGGGAAGCAGAGGGGAGACTTGCTCGAATACGTCCGTGACCTGGGGAAGCATATCACGGTCGATGCCCGCATAACCCAACAAATCGTCATCCCAATCCATGGTGTATATGTTGAACAGGCACGTGCCCGACGCGACAGACACGTCCGCCAGAACCTGCCCGGTCATGCGGAAGAGGACGTAATCCTTGATGGAGAAGAACCGCGAGGTCCGCGCGAAGAGCTCTGGCGCCTCCCTGCGGAACCACATCACCTTAGCCAGGGGATACATGGGATGAACCCGACACCCGGTCCTCCTGTAGATCTCGTGGGCTCCGAATTCCTCTTCGGCTATGCGGACACAAGCTGTGCTCCGGGTATCCGCCCAGATCAGCATGGAGCTGAGAGGGCGGCCGAGCTGATCCACTGCGAAGAGAGAATGGAGAACTGAACTTATGGCTATGCCCCGGATCTCATTGGGTGTGGATCCGGAATGGAGCACAGCCCCTGCGATGGATCGGATACATGCCTCGTAGATCTCGTCGGGGTCCTGTTCAGCCCATCCCGGCTGGGGAGAGTGAACAGGGTACTTCTCTGAGGCTGACCCGAAGAGGTTGAACTCTTGATCGAACACCATCGCCCGGGTGCTCGTGGTTCCTATGTCGAGGCTCACAATGAGGGGACCTCGTGGCTTTGCCATCTACGGCGCACCTACTCTATGCCGATCTTCACCTGGGACGGGTCAGTATCATACCTGTCGAACGCGGCTTGGATCTGCTCCACGGGGTATACGGCGGTAATGAGAGGATCCAGGCTGAGCTGCCCTGACTCATACAGGGAGAACCCCCGGGCCGCCCACGGCTTCTTCTCGGGGTACCCGCCGATCTTGGTCACCACTGGTTCGAGGGCCTTCACATGCCACACATTCCAGTCTATCTCGCCTCGGCCGGTGATCCATCCGTAGAGGACCAACCGGCCCGACTTGCGCAGGACTGCGGTAGCTTGGTCTATGATGCGGGTCATTCCGACAGAATCGACTGCGATATCCACCCCGGCGCCGTTCGTGGCGTCCATTATGGCTTTTACAGGGTCTTTTTTGAGCCCGTTCACGGCCATGTCCGCACCGAGCTTCTTTGCGAGAGCCAGCTTCGTGTCATCGACGTCCACGATGAACACTTTCTTTGCCCCGCTGGCCCGAGCTATCTGGGCGATGACTTGGCCCGCGAATCCCACACCGAACACTGCCACGGTGTCGCCGAGTCTGGTCCCTGTGTGATAGCCCGCGTGCACCGCGCACGCAAGCGGCTCGGCAAGCGCGCCTATGTGGGTTGGGATCCCGTCCGGGATGCGTTGCAGGCACTCGACCGGCGCCGACGAGTAGTCTGCAAACAGCGGAGTTGCGCCTGACGGAGTGATCAGGACATCCGCATAGACTATAACCCGGTCGCCGGGTTTGTAGCCTTTGACTCCGGGGCCGACGTCGACGATGGTTCCGCCGCCCTCGTGCCCGAGCTTCTTGGGGAGAGTGACGTAAGAGGGGTACCTGCCACGGAAGTAGTGCAGCTCACTTCCGCAAAGATAGGACCTCTCCACCTTAACGAGAACAAAACCTTCAGGCAGACCGACTTCCGTCGTCTCTACCGCCATCTTGCGAGGCTCTACCAAAACGGCCTGGCGTGTCTTCACGCGGATCGCCTCCCAACCGTGCTCTTGGGACTTCACTTCGACAGAGACGAAAACTATCCTTCTTCTTGAGAGGGGGAAATGAAAAGTATTTTCGGGGGCATG